>JBNMKU010000011.1:0-39172 GCA_050874505.1 Roseburia sp.
ACCGGCTGTGAGGATATGGGACAGTTACTTTGCAATGAAGAGTTTCTTACTGTTTTGAATGAAGTAAACACACTGACAGATGCAATGCTGACAGAGCTAGGTGTGACAGCAGAGGAATTACAGCAGATGTGCCAGAGTCAGACAGAGCCAGAGATGGTTACCGATGATATGGCAGTTACAGAGCCTGTTGCATTCGAAAATCAGGTGCCAGATGAAACACAATCAGATGTAGTTAATACAGTGTCTGAGGAACAGAAGCCAACAGTAGAAATGTCCAAAGATGTGACAGAAAAAACATCAGAGTTGGAACGTGTGACAACACAGACCGAGGATGATGAATCCAAAGTGGCTGACTCAGAAGAAACTGTAGATGAGGTGACAGCAGAGGAGCCTGTAATCGAACAAGCGACAGAAAAAGAGACCGATCAGAGAGGACAGCAGTCGCAGAGCAATTTAAACCAGCAGGGAAATCATGCAGCGCAGGCATCAGGAGTTGTTGTTTCTGATAACACGCAGCAGATTGGTGCACAGCAGATGGAGGCAGTACCGGAGTTTGCGAGACAGCTTGATACAGAAAATATCATAAAACAGATCGTAGAGTACACTAAAGTACATGTATCCAATACGCAGAGCACCATGGAAATGCAGTTAAATCCGGAAAATCTCGGAAAGATTTACATCGAAGTCACAGCAAAAGAGGGCAATGTTTCCGCTCATATTACCGCTCAGAATGAGTATGTAAAAGAAGCTTTAGAGGCTCAGATCGTGGAGTTAAAACAGAACATGAACCAGGCAGGCGTAAAAGTCGATGCTGTGGAAGTGACGGTTGGAAGCCATGAGTTTGAACGAAACCTGGAGCAGAATGCAAAACAGGAAGAGGAACAGGCAAGGGAGCAGGAAAAATCTTCAGGAAAGATGCGTAGACTGAATTTATCCGATTTAGATGAATTAGCAGGTGTGATGTCTGAAGAGGAGACCCTGGTGGCACAGATGATGGCGGATCATGGAAATTCCATCGATTATACCGCATAATAAAAAGAAAGGAGAGAAAACATGGCATTAGTACAGGCAGTAGAAAACGGAAAGATTGTAGAGAATACATCTTCTACATCATCCAAGAAAACTGAGAACAGTAACGATATGGGATATGACCAGTTCTTACAGCTCTTATGTGCAGAAATGCAGTATCAGGATCCGTTGGAGCCGACCAGTAATACAGAGTATGTAGCACAGTTAGCAACATTCTCACAGATGGAGGCAACCTTATCCATGCAGAGTACCATTGAGAGCAGTAATGCAAACAGTCTGGTTGGCCAGTATGTAATCATTAAGACAACTTCATCTACCGGTGTTACCACTTCAGTAGAGGGATTTGTAGATTACGTTCAGAAAGAAAACGGAAACCAGATGGTAAGCGTTAGTGGAAGCCTTTATAATTTATCTGATGTATATCAGGTTGCAGACTCTGAATATGTTGAGGCAGTTACCGTTGCAAACGCGTTCTCAGCGCAGGTTGCTAAATTACCGAGTGCAGCACAGCTTACACTTTCTGACAAGACGGATGTGGAAAACCTGACAAAGGTATATCAGGCAATGACATCTTATCAGAAATCTTACATTACATCCGATGCTTTGACAAAATACAAAGAACTGGTTGCAAAAATGGCAGAGCTTACTGGAAGTGACAGTTCATCGGACAGCAGTACATCCGACAGCAGTTCCACAGACAGCAGCACATCCGACAGCAGTTCAACGTCAGGCAGTACATCAGATTAAAGGAGAAAAGAATGAACAAGATCAGTAACCGTTTTGCTTCCATCGAGCAGGTCACTGACCAGTATCTGAACCAAAAAAGCACGGATACTGCAGTTTCAGAAAAAGGTATCTCTTTTGAGGAAATATTAAAACAGAAACAGGAAGTTACTGGCAGTGAGGAGCTGAAATTTTCCAAACATGCAGCGATGCGATTGGAAAACCGTAACATCAATCTCTCACAGGAACAGAGTGAGCGTTTGGAGTCGGGAGTTCAGAAAGCAAGCGAAAAAGGAATTCGAGAATCATTAGTGATTGTTGATTCACTGGCGTTCATTGTAAATGTACCAAACAAAACCGTGGTAACCGCGATGAACCAGAATGAGTCAGATGAAAATATTTATACCAATATTGATGGTGCCGTAATAATGTAGCTGGACCTTTATGGGAGCGAATATCTGTCCGATTGACAGAGGACAGGAACGGCATGAAAATTTAGGAGGTCATTTCAACTATGATGAGATCAATGTACTCTGCTGTGTCAGGTTTAAAGACACATCAGACCAAAATGGACGTTATTGGTAACAATATCGCCAACGTAAATACTGTAGCATTTAAGTCATCTTCTGTAACATTCCAGGATATTTTATACCAAACCACATCCAATGCATCCGGTGCAAATGCAGCAACCGGTGTCGGTGGTGTGAATGCAAAACAGATCGGTCTTGGTGTTACAACCGGTGCTACCAATATCAGCATCACAAATGCAGGTGCAGCTGAGACAACCGGTAACCCATTTGATATTCGTTTATCCGATATGTCAACAACCAACTTCTTTATTGTAAATAACGGTTCAGAGAACGTATTTACACGTTCCGGTTCTTTCTATGTAGATGGTTCCGGAAACTTATGTATGACATCTACCGGTTACACTGTTATGGGATGGCAGGTAGATCCGGATACCGGAGCAATCCGTAAGGATACCGTTTCCGCACTTCGTATCATGCAGGCTTCCAATCTGACATCTGATCCGGAGGCAACCACAATGGCAAATATGTCAGGTGTTGTAGATAAGAACGACTCTGATATCACAAGTGACAAGGGACTGGTAAAAACTTTAACATTCTACGATAACTTAGGATATGCTTACACTGCACGTTTCAATATGAAATCACTTGGTGTGGATGGCGAGTACTCCATCGAGCTGGAAAACATTTTAGACAGCGATGGAAAAGTATTTTATGATCCGGCAACCAGCAATGTACCACTGAATCAGGTGTTTGGTAACTCGGAGACCAACGTTACACTTTCTACTTATGATGAGGTATCAAAAGGATTTTATCTGGAAACTGCAACTGGAAAGGTATATTCAGGAAGTGATAATACTGGAAAGTTACTGGCATTTAATGCAGCAGACAATAAATTTTACCCAGATAACGGAGCTGGACAGCCTGATACTGCACAGACAGGATATTCTTTAAAACAGGTATATGGTATTTCTGATGCCATGGGTGCAAGACTTACCGCGGGTACTGCAACAGCAACAGTTACAGATGGTGTTTTGACCATCAGTGGTGATACAACGGATTATGGTATCCATTTTAATGTAGCAGATGGATCGTTTACAGGAATTGGTAACCGTGCAGCTACTGACATTGCAAACAGCGTAAGCTTAAACATGAGTGCACTTGGAACACAGTTCGAGAATATCTCCATTGATTTCTCACAGCTGCGTGATGCAGAAAACGGTGGAAAATCAACCGCAGTTTTAGAGGGTGGTAGTGCAGAAGACGGAAGTACCGGAAAAGGAAAGAAATTAGGTTCTCTGATCGGCTTGTCTGTAGATAACAGCGGTAAGATCTTTGGTACATATGATAACGGTAATACAGAACTGCTGGGACAGATCGCAGTTGCACAGTTTGCAAACGCATCCGGTCTTGAGAAAGTAGGAGACAACTGCTACAAGACAACTTTGAACTCCGGTGAGTTTGATGGTGTTGGTGTGGAGATTTCCGCAGACGGAAGTTCCATGACAAGTGGTGAGCTTGAGATGTCAAACGTTGATCTTTCCAATGAGTTTACCCAGATGATCATTACACAGCGTGGTTTCCAGGCTAACTCGCGTATTATTACAGTTTCTGATACCTTACTTGAGGAATTAGTTAATCTGAAACGATAATTTTTGACACCAGAGGGCACCAAAACAGGTGCTTTCTGGTGTAGCTATTGTTAATTTGTAACAGAAAAGTACAAGTTATTTGAAAAAAATGAAATATATATGGTAAAATGTATTCACACATTCTACTATATATGCTATACTAACCATGTGAATTAGTCCTTTCGTACAGGTATTAAGTAGCTGTATAGGACAAGTTGGTGCTAAAAAACACCAAAAAAGGGAAGTCTTGTAAAAGAAAGTAGACAAGAAGTTAAAAATTTAGTAGAATGAGAGACAGAAAAGTGTGCCAGCATGGGCTAAAAGGATTGATACCCGGCTTCGCATTGCAATTTTACTAAAACAAAAATCAAGGATGGTAGGTGGAAAAAGTGGATATAGCTTCTATAGCAGGTATATTGCTCGGTGTAGTAATGTTTGTATTCGGTGTGTTATCCAGTGGTTCGGGTGTTTCGGGATTGTTCAATATGTTCGATCTCCCGTCTATTATTATCACACTCGGTGGTTCTATTTCCGGTACATTAGGTTCCAATAAATTACCGGATTTCATCGGAGGAATTAAGAGTATCACTTTGACGTTCAAGGATGAAGTACAGGATCCGGCACAGGTAATTAAAAATATTATTGATTTATCGAATACGGCAAGAAAAGAAGGTTTGCTGGCGTTAGAGGAAGCAGCAAACGGTATTGAGGATGACTTCCTGAAAAAGGGCATCATGCTGGTCGTTGATGGTACAGACCCGGAATTAGTACGAGGCATTTTAGAGACTGACTTGACATGTATCGAAGCCAGACATAAAAAGAGAATTGGCTTCTGGGAAAAATGGGGTGAACTTGGTCCTGCCTGGGGTATGATCGGTACCCTGATCGGTCTGGTACTTATGTTAAAAGACATGCAGGATTCTTCTTCCATCGGACCAAAGATGGCGGTTGCGTTGCTGACAACTTTGTATGGTTCTTTGATTGCCAACTGGTTATGTAATCCAACAGCAGCCAAATTAAAAGTAAATAATGATACTGAAATGATGATGAAGGAAATTACAGTGGAGGGTATCTTGTCCATCCAGGCAGGAGAAAACCCACGAGTTATAGAAGAAAAACTGAAATCGTTCCTTGCTCCTTCGGAGCGTAATAACTCAGCAGAAGGTGAAGGCGGAGGTGAGGAATAGTGGCGAGAAAAAAACAGGAAGATGCGCCAAAAGGCTCACCTGCATGGATGAGTACATTCTCCGACCTGATGAATCTGCTGCTGTGTTTCTTCGTTATGCTTTTTGCGATGTCTGATGTGGATGCTGAAAAATTTGAAAAGATTGTTGCATCCTTTCAGAATACATTTAGTATCCTGCCAAGTGGTGGTGCTTCCATCGGAGAGGGCGAGTTAGTCTCCTCTGGCGTAAGTCAGCTTGAAATGTTAGATTCTTATTATAAGGATCAGACAAATTCCAAATCAGATGAAGAGTCAGATACGGAAGAAGATATTGCAGAAGCTTACAAAGAACAATCACTTGAGGAATCAGAACAGATGGCTCAGGCGATTGAAGAAGCAATCAGCAAGTATGGGATTCAGGATGAAGTGGAAGTGGATTTTGATGCACAGTATGTCATGCTTAATATGAATGGAGCAATTTTATTTGACTCCGGAAAATCCGACATTAAGCAGGAGGCGTACCCATTGATCGACAAGATTGGAAAACTGATCGAACCATATCAGCAGAATATCATAGAGGTCGAGGGACACACGGATAATGTTCCGATCCATTCTTCCAAATATGAAGACAATGATGTGCTTTCCTTTTATCGTGCGAGATCCGTAAGCGATTATTTAAGAGAGATCACAACATTGGAGCCGGCACATATCAAGTCTGCAGGACGCGGTGAGTATGTTCCAATCGCGGATAACTCAACACCGGAAGGAAGAGCAAGAAACAGACGAGTAGTAATCAAAATATATAATTCTTATAGCTCAGAATTACAGTAAGCGGGAAGGTAAAATTATGAAAAAAAATCTGATGTCAGTAATTATTCTAGCACTTGTTTTGGTAAACCTGGTATTAACAGCGATTTTAACATTTACCATTATTCCACAGACAAAAAAATCTAACCAGCTTGTGGATCAGGTGTGCTCAGCAATCAATCTGGAATTAGAAAGCGGTGATGCACAGGCAACACCAACGGTACCAATTGAAGATATTGAGACTTATACGATTGAGTCACAGTTTACGTCTAACTTAAAAGAGGGCGCTGATGGTAAAAAACATTATGCGGTATATTCCATCAGTCTTTCTATGAACACCAAGAGCGATGGTTATAAGACTTACGGCGGTTCCGAGGGACTTGCTGCAAAAGAGACCATTATTCAGAGTGAGATTAATACAATTGTCAGCAACTATACATTAGATGAGTTCAATGCGAACGGTTATCAGGATGTAAAGGATGAGATATTAGCAGCAGTTCAGGATATGTTCGGAGGAAAAGACTTCATCGTTGGTGTAAACTTCTCCAGCGTGAAAACCGAATAGACATAAATATTTGCGTTAGGTGGTGAGAAAGAATGGGTGAAGTCTTATCTCAAAATGAGATAGACAGTTTGCTGAAAGCGTTAAGCAGCGGTGAACTGGATGTAGACGAAATAAAAGATAATAATGAAAAACAAGTTAAGAATTACGATTTTGCCCGTCCTGCAAAGTTTTCCAAAGAGCATTTGCGTACACTGGAAATAATCTTTGAACATTACGGAAGATTGTTGTCAACCAATCTTCCGGTATATTTGAGGAAAAATGTTCAGGTTGAAGTGATGAATTCAGAGGCAGTTACCTATTCAGAATTTTCGAATGCGCTGTCTAATCCGGTACTGTTGGGGATTGTAAACTTTTCTCCATTAAACGGTAATATCATCATAGAGATTGCAGAAAACTTAGGATATACAATCGTAGACCGTATGTTAGGAGGAAAGGGAGCTCCTTTGGACAGACCCCGTGATTTCTCAGAAATTGAGTTATTGATCATTGAGAGGATTTTCAATGTGGTGGTCAACCTCCTGATTGAACCGTGGGATAGTGTATGTGAGTTAGAGCCTCGCTTAGAGCGAATTGAAACCAACTCGCAGTATGCACAGATCATATCTCCTACGGAGATGATAGCGTTAGTAACACTCAATATTAAAATAGGAGAGGTAGAGGGACTGATCAACATCTGTCTGCCATACCTTACACTAGAGAGTGTTATGGATAAATTAAATACCAAGTACTGGTATTCAAGTCTTCAGGAAAAAGACGAACAGCAATATTCAGATACCATTGAGGCACTGATTTCAAAAGCACCTATGCCGATCAAGGCCGTGCTTGGAAACAGTACGATATCAGTGAATGACTTCCTTGGATTACAGTGTGGCGATATTGTCCGTTTAGATACAAAAGTGGATGAAGAACTGGATATTTATGTTGGTAATATAAAAAAATTTACTGCTCTGCCGGGAGCAACCGGTGATAATTATGCAGTAAGAATTACATCAGTGATTAGGGAGGAGCAGTAACATGGATGGAGCAATGTCTCAAGAAGAAATTAATGCTTTACTGAACAGTCCTGCTGCCGCTGCTGATGATGGAGTAGCTGAAGAGACTCTGTCAGAGAAAGAGAAAGATGCGATTGGCGAGATTGCCAATATAAGCATGGGAACGGCGGCTACAACACTGTTTTCTCTGGTAAACCGGAAAGTTGATATCTCGACACCAGTTGTTTCATTTGCAAACTGGAATGATATCTGTGATGCGTATGAAAAACCTTGTGTTTTTATCCGGATTGGTTATACCGTAGGATTAGATGGAAGCAATATTCTTGTATTAAAAGAACATGATGTAAAGGTCATTACCGATCTTATGATGGGTGGTGACGGAACAAATACGGATGGCGAACTTGGTGAGTTACATTTAAGTGCGATCAGTGAGGCAATGAACCAGATGATGGGTTCAGCAGCCACTTCTTTGTCATCCATGCTGAATAAAGTGATTGATATCAGCCCGCCAGTAGCGGATTTGATAGATTTACAGGAAACTGTGGATGAAAGCGCAATTGATGAATTTCTTGCAGGAGAATTTGTAAAGATTTCCTTCAAAATGGAAATTGGAGATATTGTGGACAGTGAGATCATGCAGTTGTATCCAATCTCCTTTGCGAAAGAGATGTGCGAGAATGTTACAGAGACGATGGAAGAAGATACGAATTCTACTGTAACAAATGAAAGCGCAGCACCACAGCAGCCACAACAGGCTCCACAGATGGCGGCAGGTCAGCAACCAATGGGTCAGCCGGCAATGCAGCCGCAGATGGCACCACCGCCAATGATGGGAGGACAGCCAATGATGGGAGGACAGCCGATGATGGGGCAACCAATGATGGGTCAGGAGATGTCGCAGATGTATGGACAACAACAGGTAAATGTGCAGCCAGCACAGTTTCAGGCATTTTCTGGAAACGTACCGACAGGGTATGGTCCGGAAAATATCGATTTGATTATGGATGTACCTCTTGAGGTGACAGTAGAATTGGGAAGAACTTCAAAATCTATTAAGGAAATACTTGATTTTACCCCTGGTACTATTATAGAATTAAATCGTATCGCTGGTGAGCCGATTGATGTGTTAGTAAACGGTAAATTCGTAGCCAAAGGTGAAGTTGTTATCATCGAAGAAAGCTATGGTATACGAATTACCGAAATTATAAAATAAAAAGTAATAAGAATAGTTGCGAATAGGAGAGAAAATTATGGCAAAGATTATGATTTGTGATGATGCTGCTTTTATGAGAATGATGATTAAGGATATCTTAACCAAAAATGGTTATGAAATTGCAGCAGAAGCAGAGAATGGAGCAATTGCAGTAGAAAAATACCCGGAAACAAAACCAGATCTGGTATTAATGGATATTACCATGCCAGATATGGATGGTATTCAGGCATTAAAGAAGATCAAAGAAATCGATGCAAATGCCAATGTTATTATGTGTTCTGCAATGGGACAGCAGGCGATGGTTATCGAGGCAATCCAGTCAGGTGCAAAAGATTTCATCGTAAAACCATTCCAGGCAGAGCGTGTACTCGAAGCAGTAAAAAAAGTAGTAGGTTAATATGATATTATTGAATTCTTCTTTAAACAGTTTTCTGCAGCTGCTGGGTGCGGTCATTATTTTTGCACTCGTTCTGCTGGTTACATATCTGACAACAAAGTGGGTTGGTGGCTTTCAAAAGACACAGATGACAGGTAAAAACCTTCAGGTCGTAGAAAGTCTGCGAATTGGAAACAACAAACTGGTACAGATTATCCGAGTGGGTGAGAAGTTCCTTGTTGTTGCCGTAGGCAAAGAGGAAGTGACGATGTTGGCAGAGGTGTCTGCAGAAGAACTAAAGGAGATGACACAGGACTCACAGGAAGACTTTCAGAAACTTCTTAGCAAGTTAAAAGAGCGTTTTCCAAAAAAGCAGGGTTAAATTATGACAAAAAAGAAAAAAACATATTGTATGATATCATTTGCCTTTGCAGTCGTGATTCTTGCGGTTACGTTGGTTCTTACTTATGGAAATACAAGAGTTTATGCAGCATCTATGGATCCAGACAGTATTACGTCATTCGATGCGGAGAGTACATCTGGAGATACAAGTACAACACAAAGTAGAAATTTAAGTGGTATCAATGTTTCCATTAATGATGAAGAAGCAGCATTATCGACACCGATACGTGCATTGCTTGTACTGACGATCATTTCGTTAGCTCCATCACTTTTGATTATGTTGACGTCCTATACCAGAATTATCATTGTATTGCATTTCCTGCGTACAGCGATTGGTACACAGACATCCCCTCCAAATCAGGTTTTGATTGGACTGGCATTGTTCCTCACATTTTTTATTATGTGGCCGACATTTCAGGAGATCAATGAAAAAGCGATCGTTCCACTTGACAATGGTGAGATTACGATGGAAGAAGCAGTAAAAGAGGCAGAGGGTCCGATCCGTTCTTTTATGTATAAGAATGGTAAACTGCAGACTAAGGATGTCAATTTATTCATCGATATTTCAGGTCAGACCTACGATATTGATGAGGATGGTGGTACAGAAGCCTATGATGTTGTTCCAATGACGATTATTATACCAGCGTTCATTATTGGAGAGTTAAGACAGGCATTTATCATGGGATTTTTGATTTATATCCCATTTATTGTAATTGATATGGTAGTTGCATCCGTACTTATGTCAATGGGTATGATGATGCTGCCACCGACCACAATTTCATTGCCGTTTAAGATCCTTTTATTTATTCTGGCAGATGGATGGAATCTTGTTATCAATAATCTGGTTCAGACCTTTTACTGATGCAGGAGATGTTTTGAGGTGATAGAGAATGACAGAAGGACAAGTCCTTGATGTGGCAAGAGATGCCATTTACACAATTATAATATGTTCAGCACCATTGTTACTTATTTCGTTGGTGGTAGGTCTTGTGATCAGTATCTTTCAAACAGTAACCTCCATTCAGGAACAGACCTTGACCTTTGTTCCTAAGATCATAGCCGTATTTGTCGGTATGGTTTTCTTTGGTTCATGGATTTTGACAAACTTATCAGAATTCATGACCAACTTATGGTCAAATTTTAGTATTTACCTTGGTGGATGATGTATGTTTGAATATACTTTTTCATTGACTAATTTTGAAATATTAATTTTAATATTGGTTCGCGTATCATGTTTTGTATACATTGCGCCGTTCTATGGACAGTCCGGGGTTCCCGCCCGGGTAAAGATCGGATTGTCTGTATTTATTTCGCTTTTGTTATTTACGTTTGTTGATAAAACGGCAGTTGAATATACAGGTCTTATCGGATATGCGATGATTGTTTTAAAGGAAGGAATTACAGGGTTGCTGATAGGACTAGGTGCAAACATATGTAATTCCATTATTTTATTTTCGGGACATGTTATTTCCATGGATATCGGTCTTACCATGGCGACTGAGTTTAGCCCGGAGATGAATACGCAGTCCACTCTGATAGGAAATATGTATAATTATTTTATATTGCTGCTTTTGATCGCAACCAATATGTATCAGGTAATTTTAAGGGCATTTTCCGATTCCTTTGTGGTTGTCCCTGTCAATGGACAGAATTTTCAATGGGATCATCTGCTTTCCTCTATGATGCAGTATATGACAGATCTGTTTGTCATAGGTTTTCGCATTTATCTTCCTGTATTTGCCTGTATTATGATCTTAAACTGTATTCTTGGTATCCTGGCAAAGGTATCGCCACAGATGAACATGTTTGCAGTAGGTATGCAGATGAAGATTATGGTAGGATTTTTGGTTATGTTTCTGACCATAACACTTTTACCTGGAATTGCAGATTTCATATTTAATGAAATGCGAAAGATGATGGTATTATTTATAGAAGGAATGTATTGAGTTGGAAGACAATATTCGATTAATTCTGGATTATGATCTTCAATGGTTCGCAAAAGACGGACCGGGTGGAGAGAAAACAGAACCTGCGACAGAGAAAAAATTAAGAGATGCAAGAGAAGACGGTAAGGTTTCCAAAAGTAAAGAGCTTACCGCTGCATTTGACTTACTGGTATTATTTCTGGTATTAAAAGTATTTATCTCCTTTATCGGGGAGGGAATGATCCAGGTTTATCCGTATACATACAATTTGATGCCGGACTTTGTAGAGCAGTTTGCAGTCGATTGTTCGGTAAAACAGGTAAGTTCCTTTATGCTTACGGTGATACTGATGATGTTTAAGGTGACAGCCCCGTTTTTTGCATTTGGGGTTGCAGTGACACTGGTTGTCAGCATTGTGCAGGTAGGCTGGAAGGTTACAGCGAAGCCCTTAAAGCCAAAGGGAGATAAATTCAATCCAATCAATGGATTTAAGAGAATCATTTCCAAAGATTCAATCTTTGAATTAGTAAAATCAATACTGAAGATAGCGATCATCATTTATGTTGCGTATACCGCAGTAAAAGATGATGTAAATGATATATTTATTCTGTATGATATGTCACTGAATCAGGCGATTGCCCTTTGCGGCAGCGTGATCATCAATGCCGGATTTAAGATCAGCCTTGTATACTTCGTGGTTGGTGTAGCCGATTTTGCATATCAGAGACACCGCTTCAATGAGGAAATGAAAATGACCAAACAGGAAGTGAAGGATGAGTACAAGAACACAGAGGGAAATCCGGAGATCAAGGGTCGTCAGAGACAGCGGATGAGAGAGGCATCAAGGCAGCGAATGATGCAGGATGTTCCAAAGGCGGACGTGGTCATCACGAACCCGACCCATCTTGCCGTTGCAATCAAATACGATGCAGAGGTTTCCAAAGCACCGATCGTCCTTGCCAAAGGTGAGGATTATCTGGCTCAGAAGATCAGGGAATCAGCGAAGGAACACAATATCGAAATTGTAGAAAACAAACCCCTTGCTCGAATGCTATATGCAAATGTAGATGTGGGAGCAGAAATTCCACCGGAATTGTATCAGGCAGTAGCAGAAATTTTGGCAATGGTTTATAATATGAAAAATAGATAGTATGTTTAGGAGGAGAGGGCATGAAGAAATCGGACATAGGGATTGCATTATATTTACTTGCAGCAGTCGTCTTTTTTATAGTGCCAATTAGTTCCACCTTACTTGATGTGATGTTGGCGTTAAACATTTCTATCGCAATGATAGTTCTGTTTAATACGTTGTTTGTAAAAGAAGTACTTGATATGTCATTTTTCCCGACATTGCTTTTGTTTACGACAATCTTTAGAATTTCTCTGAACGTGTCATCAACCAGATTAATTCTGACAACAGGTGCACCTGGAAACGTGGTAGAGACATTTGGTAGTTTCGTTGGTGGTGGTAACATGGTGATCGGAGCAATTATCTTTATTGTTCTGGTTATCATTCAGTTTATTGTAATTAACAAAGGTTCTGAACGTGTCGCAGAGGTAACAGCACGATTTACATTGGATGCAATGCCAGGTAAACAGATGGCGATCGATGCCGACTTAAATACCGGAGCGATTACTGAAAAAGAGGCGAGAGACCGCCGTAATAAGATCCAGGAAGAGGCAAGCTTCTTCGGTTCCATGGATGGTGCAACGAAGTACGTTAAGGGAGATGCAACAGCCGGTCTGATCATTACCTTTATCAACTTAATTGGTGGTACGGTAATGGGTGTGACAGGTGGTATGGATTTTGCCGAAGCGATCCAGCGTTATGGACTGCTTACCATTGGTGATGGACTCTGTTCCCAGATCCCGTCACTGTTAATTTCTCTGGCAACTGGTATCCTTGTAACCAAGGCGTCCAAGGAAGCGGATTTTTCCCACGTACTTGTCAGCCAGCTGTTTGGAATTCCAAAGGTACTTTATATTGTCGGAGCAACCCTTGCATTCTTAGGACTGGTAACGCCGTTAAATACGGTTTTATTCCTTGCACTTGGAATTGTATTTCTGATCACTGGAAAACAGGTAGACAAGAGTATTACGATCGAAAGCATTGAGGAAGAAGTCAACACGGCAGAGACCGAGGCAGAAGAGATCAGGAAACCGGAAAATGTGGTATCCCTGCTTCAGGTTGATCCGATCGAACTTGAATTTGGTTATGGTATCATTCCGTTAGCAGATGTCAATCAGGGTGGAGATCTCTTGGATCGAGTGGTAATGATCCGTAGACAGATTGCACTTGAACTTGGTACGGTAGTTCCGATCATCCGTCTCCGTGATAATATCCAGTTGAATCCGAACCAGTATATCATTAAAATAAAAGGGATCCAGGTAACAGAGGGCGAGATACTCTTTGATCATTATATGGCGATGAACCCGGGGTATGTAGAGGAAGAGATCACCGGTATCCCGACATTTGAACCGTCTTTCCATCTGCCGGCGATCTGGATCACAGAGAGTCAGAGGGAGAGAGCAGAGAGTCTTGGTTATACCGTAGTAGACCCGCCTTCTATCATTGCAACACATCTGACAGAAGTGATCCGGTCCCATATTGCAGAGCTTTTGACCAGACAGGATGTCCAGAACCTGGTCAACAACTTAAAAGAAAGCAATCCGGTTTTAGTGGACGAGCTGATCCCGAAACAGTTAGGTTTAGGAGAGGTTCAGAAGGTATTGCAGAACCTGCTTACAGAGGGCATCTCTATCCGCGATCTGCTAACCATTTTTGAAACACTTGCAGATCATGCTTCTGCAACAAGAGATACAGACGTATTGACAGAATATGTGAGACAGAGTTTGAAACGTGCGATTTCAAGCAAGTATTTCCCGGCAAATGAGACGACCAGTGTTATTACATTAGATCCGAAGGTAGAGCAGGAGATCATGTCTTCGGTAAAACAGACGGAGCAGGGAGCATATTTAACACTTGATCCGGAAAAGACCAAAGCGATCATGAATTCAGTCGAGACAGAGGTTGCAAAACTCGAAAATATGGGAAAAAATGCAATCGTCATTACTTCTCCGATTGTGCGTATGTATTTCAAAAAATTAACAGAAGATTACTTCAAAGACTTAATCGTGGTATCTTATAATGAAGTTGAGTCTAATGTAGAATTACAATCAGTAGGGATGGTGACAATATAAATGACCATAAATAAGTATCAGGGGAAGACAAAGGAAGAGGCAATCGAAAAAGCAAAACAGGAACTTGGTCCGGGTGCTGTGGTAATGAATGTCAAAGAGATCAAGCCGAAAGGAATGTTAAAAGCATTTAAGACCAGCCTTTTTGAAGTAACGGCTGCAATGGAAGAAAAAGAAGTATATACCAGCCCATTAACAGCATTACATACACCAGATAAGATGCGCGGTGGGATCGATCTTGCTGCAGACGAAAAGATTGAAGTGCCAAGGAGCGAGAGCAGAGAACCCTTTGTACAGCCTGCACCAAAGAAAAATGAAACCGGTATGACACCGGCAGAGATCATCCGGGAAGCAAAAGAAGAACAGGAAACTGAGCGTAAAAAGGATGGTCTGGAGAAGAGACTGGAGGATCTGTCAAATATGTTGGAAAAGCAGCTCTCTGTAGAGGAAAGCCGCAAAGAGCCTCTGATCGAGGATGAAATCGAAAATCCGGAAGGGATGCAGTTCGTGAAGATGCTGTATCGTACTCTGCTTGAGAACGATGTCAATGAAAAATATGTCAATCAGATCATGGACGAAGCAGAAAAAGTCATGCATAATGGAAGCAGTGTAGATTATATCCTTTCTACCGTATACCAGAAGATGATCTTAAAACTGGGTCAGCCGAATACGATCGATACGACCGGCAAGAAGCCGAAGATCATATTTTTTATTGGACCGACCGGAGTTGGAAAAACAACGACGATCGCTAAAATCGCATCCAAGTACAAAGTGGAAGAAAATTTAAAAGTTGCATTTTTGACCGCAGATACCTATCGGATCGCGGCAACCGAACAGCTTCGGGTCTATGCTAATATTCTGGATGCACCGATGAGCATCATATATTCAGCGGAGGAGATGAATGCCTCCATTGAGCGTGTCAATGATTATGACCTGATCTTCGTGGATACTGCGGGATTTTCCCACAAGAACGAAGCGCAGTGTATGGACATGCAGAAGATGATCGCCGGACTGGACGGGGAATACGAGAAAGAAGTTTATCTGGTAGTCAGTGCAACGACCAAATACAAAGATCTGCTTGAAATTGTAGATATCTATAAAGGTATCGCAGATTACAAGATTATATTTACAAAATTAGATGAAACGACAACCTATGGAAATATCTTTAATATCAAGATGTACTCAGGAGCATCCCTTTCCTATATGACAAACGGACAGAATGTTCCAGATGATATTGAAGAGTTTAATACGCAGACCATAGTAAAACAGTTACTAGGGGGCAGGTAATGATATGGACCAGGCTGAGAAGCTCAGAAATGTGATAAAACTTAAAAATCAGCAGCAAGCAATGTCGGCCCGAGTGATTACTGTGACCAGTGGAAAGGGTGGTGTTGGAAAATCCAATGTCGCCGTGAATCTGGCAGTACAAATGACAAAACTTGGAAAAAAAGTTCTTATATTTGATGCGGATTTCGGATTGGCAAATGTGGAAGTAATGTTTGGCGCAATCCCCAAATATAATTTAGGAGATTTGATTTATCGCGGAAAAAATATCCGTGAAATTGTGACAGAAGGACCTATGGGCATTGGCTTCATTTCTGGAGGAGCCGGTATCATGGGTTTGAATAATCTTACGAAAGATCAGATACTTTATTTTATAAAGTGCCTGAGAGAATTAGATGAGCTTGCAGATGTCATCATTGTTGACACCGGAGCCGGAATTTCTGATAGTGTTTTGGAATTTGTAATGGCGAGTCCGGAGGTGGTATTGGTAACAACACCGGATCCGAGTTCCCTGACAGATTCATATTCTTTATTAAAGACCTTATATCGTAATCCTAATTTCTTGCGGGAAGAAACAGAGATCCGGGTACTTTCAAACCGGGTTACTTCTCTGGAAGAGGGACAGAATGTTTACGACAAATTAAATTCAGTGGTGGAACAGTTTTTAGAGGGAACCGTTGATTACCTTGGAACGATACCACAGGATTTTATGCTGGAACGATCTGTGCGGGCACAGAAACCGGTGTCTATGCATGCGCCGGAAGCCAGATCATCGAAGGCATTTGAGGTAATTGCAGTAAATCTACTGGAACATGAACATAATTTACCAAAGCTGCATTGGGGGATTGCACAGGTCTTTTCTGACCTGATTAATCACAAACAATAAGGAGTATGCTTATGACAGTTTCAGAAGTGATACATGTAGGAGATAAAATTGAGATAAGGATTGCACAGGAGGCAGAGCGGGAGAGCCGGACGGCAGAAACCGTAAAGATGTATAAAAGTCAGGTGCTTGACATGAAGAGTAACGGACTGCTTCAGATCGCAATGCCAACGGAGGCAGGAAAGCTTGTCATGCTTTCTCTTGGATTGCGATATGAGTTTGTTTTTTATTCCATGGGAAGCCTGTACCGTGCAATCGGACAGATTAAGGAACGTTACAAAAAAGATAACTATTATATGCTGGATATAGAGCTGCGTTCCGAACTGGAAAAATACCAGAGAAGAGAATTCTTCCGATTTTCCTGTCTGTTGGATTTTTCGTTTTACCACATTCCAGAAGAGGCAATGCAGTTAGAAAAGCTTGAGGATATCTATGAGATGATCCGGGATGATTATCTGGCGGGAAATGTGACACCGGGGAAGATCGTGGATCTGAGCGGTGGCGGCATACGTTTTTATACAGAACAACCGGTAAAAGCAGATGCCTGTCTGTTACTGGACATCCGGCTGAAAAATGAGACCATGGATAAACAGTTCCATATATCGGCGAGAGTGCTTGATTGCCACAGGGTAGAAAATATACAGGAAGTACGCTACGAACTTCGCGCGAAGTTCTTTATCAGGGATGATAAGGTGCGTGAGGAAATTATTCACTATATTTTTGAAGAAGAACGAAAAACACGTCAAAGAGGCAAGTAGAAAATATGAAAAAAAATATTCTTGTTGTTGATGACTCTGCACTCATGAGAAGGGTTATCTGTGATATTATTAATTCAGAAGGAACATTTCAGGCAACAGATGTATGTCGTGATGGTCTTGAGGCATATGACAAAATAACGAAGAATCAGTATGATGCGGTGATCCTTGATGTCAATATGCCGCGGATGGACGGGTTACAGCTATTAGAGCGATTGCAAAAAGAAAAGATAAAAGCGACCGTGATCATGGTTAGCACAGCAACGACAAAAGATGCTGATGTAACCATGCTTGCCATGGAGCGCGGTGCGATCGATTTCGTAACCAAACCAACCAATGTCATTGAGGCAAAGGGTGACCAGTTTAAGCAGCGGTTGTTAAAAGTACTGACCGCGGTTTTAAAGACAGCCAGACCGGCAGTCGGGGGAACGGCAGCAGTACAGTCGGCAGGGAAGATCACACTGCGACAGACAAAGTCCTCTGCAAAAGGCGGTAACAAAGTAGTTGCGTTGGCATGCTCTACCGGCGGGCCAAAGGCATTACAGAGTGTCATCCCATATCTGCCAAAGAATCTCAACGCACCGATGGTTCTTGTTCAGCATATGCCGGAAGGATTTACAAAATCCATGGCAGACCGATTGAACGAGGTAAGTCCGATCAATGTAAAAGAGGCGGCAGACGGAGATGTCCTTGAAAAAGGAACCGTTTATATTGCGCCGGGCGGAAAACATATGGAAGTGAAAAAGACCGCAGATGGACGACATAAGATCCAGTTGAATGAAATGCCTCCGATCGGGGGACTAAGACCCTGTGCTAATATTACCTACGATTCCTTACGCACATGCGGCTACGATGAAGTAGTCTGTGTCGTTCTTACAGGAATGGGTGCAGATGGCACCAATGGTATCTTATCGCTTGCCAAAAGCAAGCCAGTCTATGTGATCGCACAAAATGCACAGACATGTGTGGTGTATGGAATGCCAAAAGCGATCGTAGAAACCGGAATGGTAAACGAAGTAGTTCCTCTAACGGAAATTGCTCAAACAATAACAAAGAATGTGGGGGTACAATAATATGGATGTAAGCCAGTATCTTGAAGTATTTATCGATGAATCAGATGAGCATTTGCAGACCTTAAGCGACTGTATTATGGTTCTGGAAAAAGAACCGGAGAACATGGATACGATCAATGAGATCTTCCGTGCAGCCCATTCCTTAAAGGGTATGGCAGGAACCATGGGCTTTAAGAGAATGCAGCGCCTGACACACGATATGGAAAATGTATTCCAGGAAGTAAGAAGTGACAGATTAAAAGTAAACAGCGCGATGATCGATCTGCTGTTCAAATGTCTGGACGCGATCGAGGGATATTTAAATAATGTAAAAGCAAGCTCGGATGAGGGAACAGAGGATAACGAACTGATCATCAAAGAGCTGAATGACTTTATCGCAGGTGGTGAGGGAGACGGCGCTAAGACAGAGCCGAAAAAAGAAGAAAAGGCTCCTGCAGCTCAGGCAGAACCAGAGGGCGATGGAAAGAAAAAATATTTTGAATTTGATCTGGATGACTCAGAAAAAGCAAAGATCAAAGAGGCAGAAGAAAATGGACAGCATATCTATGGTATGACCGTCTATATCCAGAAAGAATGTCTGTTAAAAGCAGCAAGAGCATTTCTGGTATTCAAAGCAGTAGAAGAGTTTGGACAGATTTTAGTATACAATCCAAGTTCACAGGAAATTGAGGATGAGCATTTCGACTGCGACTTCAGTTTCTACCTTGCTTCCGAGGAGAGTTTTGATAAGATCTTAGAGGCAGCAAAGGCAGTATCCGAGATCGAAGAGGTAGTCGGAGAAGAAGTAAAATACGAGACATTAGCAGAGCGTCAGGAAAAAGCAGAGGCAGCTGCAGCAGAGACAGCAGAGGCAGCCGAAAAAGAGCAGGCACAGGAGAAACCAGCAGAAACAGCACAGACTCCTGCACCAGCTGCAAAGGCACCAACAGCAGCAAATAACAAAAAACAGACTGTTGCAAAACCGGTAACAAACCGTACAGTCCGTGTTGATATTGAAAAACTGGATGCATTGATGAATCAGGTATCCGAGCTGATCATCGCAAAGAACAGTCTGGTTTCCTTGAGTGATACCGACTCAGGTGATTTCCAGAACCAGACATTCCATGAGCAGATTGAGTATCTGGAGCGTATTACAACAGGGCTGCATGAGTCCGTAATGAAAGTTCGAATGGTACCAATCGAGAGCGTAGTGGCAAAATTCCCACGTATGATCCGTGACTTGTCCAGAAAGCTGAACAAGAACATGGAACTCTACATGTCAGGTGAAGAGACTGAGCTGGATCGTACCGTAGTAGACCAGATTGGTGATCCGTTACAGCATTTACTCCGTAACTCGGCAGATCACGGACTTGAGGACAATGAGACACGTCGTTCTTTAGGAAAACCGGAAGTTGGAAGCATCTTCTTAAAAGCATTCCAGGAAGGTAACAATGTTATCATCGAAGTAGGAGATGATGGTGCAGGTATCGATGTAGAGGCAGTTAAGGCAAAAGCGATTGAGAGAGGTGTTATCACAGAGGAACAGGCAGAGAGCATGAGCCAGAAAGAGATCATCAACCTGCTGTTCTTACCGAGCTTCTCCATGGCAAAGAAGATTACCGATATTTCAGGACGTGGTGTAGGACTTGATGTTGTAAAATCCAATATCGAAGCACTTGGCGGAGATGTTGAAGTAAAAACAGCACTTGGCGAGGGAACCACATTTACAGTCAGACTTCCACTTACACTGGCAATCATTCAGGCACTTATGGTAGAAGTCAGAGATGAAAAATATGCAATTGCATTAGGATCCATCTTAACTATCGAGGATATTCCTGTAAAAGACATCAAATATGTTGAAGCACAGGAAGTAATCCATCTTCGTGGTATGGTCATCCCAATCATTCATCTGGACAAGCTGTTGGATTGTGAACCAAAAGAAGAGCCTGAAAACCTCACAGTTGTTATTGTGAAGAAGGGTGATAAGTGTGCTGGTCTTGTGGTAGATAATCTGATCGGACAGCAGGAAATTGTTATCAAATCACTTGGAAAATACATTAACAACAATAAGATCATCAGTGGCGCAACGATCCTCGGCGATGGCGAAGTGGCATTGATCTTAGATGTTAATACATTAATGTAATGGGGGTGCTAACATGGCGAATAATAATCTAGAAGTAAGTGAAGTAGAATCAAAACAGTACATCGTTGTCATGGTTGGCGATGAGCATTATGGAATTGATATCGGATACATAGACAACATCGTAAGAATGCAGAAAATTACACGTGTGCCAAGAGTGCAGGATTATTTCCGAGGTGTAATCAACCTGCGTGGTGAAGTTGTTCCAATTATGAGTCTTCGCAAAAAGATGGGGCTTGAGGATGACGTGTTTACCAATGCCAGCAGAATCATCATCTTAAAATTAGAAGGAAATGCTTCCCTTGGTATTATCGTAGATGAGGTAAGAGAAGTTGTAAACTTAAGCGAAGATGAAATCGACAAGACGAATAAGGGAAAATTCATCAATGGTATTGGAAAGCATGAGGAAGAACTGATTTCTCTCTTGGAGATTAATGCCATCGTAGAAGATGATATTTAAACACAAAAGAATGTTGGCGGAACAGAGGATGTCCCGCTGACATTCTATACCATTTTTCAGGAAAGAAAAATGGAAATGCGAAAGGAGAAAGACACTCATGGGTGCAATGACATTAGAGCAGGTAAATAATATGTATCTGGATGTCTTGAAAGAGATTGGTAATATTGGTGCAGGAAATGCAACAACAGCCATTGCCAATATGCTTGGCATTAAGATAGATATGAATGTACCAAATATAAAATTAATGGAAGTTTCACAGTTAGGAACAGCGGTCGGTGCAGAGGATGAGACGATCGTAGGCATATTTCTGGAGGTACAGAATGACATTGAAGGAAGTATGATGTTCCTTTTAGATATTCCATCAGCACGTTATCTGGTAAACAAATTAATGATGACAGATGCACCGGATGATCAGCCATTTGGAGAAATTGAACTGTCTGCATTAAAAGAGATCGGAAACATTATCGCGGGATCTTATCTTTCTGCATTATCATCTATGACTAATATGGTGATAGCACCATCTGTTCCATATATTGCAGTAGATATGGCAGCATCTATTTTAAGTGTACCGGCGATAGAATTTGGATTACAGGGAGATAATGCTTTATTGATTCAGACCGAGATATGTGCAGATGTGGCAATTAATGGATATTTTATCCTTATGCCGGAGCAGGATTCTTATGGAAAGATATTGACGTCACTTGGAATCTCGATATAAGGAGAATGTGTATGAGCGAAGTAATAAAAGTGGGCATGGCAGATTTGAATATATGTAAAGCCCCTGATGTTATTACGACTTTGGGGTTGGGTTCCTGTATCGGTCTCGTTTTCTATGATCCGGTATCAAAAGTGGGAGGCATGGTGCATTACATGCTTCCAGATAGTACGAAAGTGCGCAACAACAGCAATATTGCGAAGTTTGGGGATACCGGGATCCAGGAATTATACAAAAGAGTCATTGCGGCAGGAGCGAATAAGGGCAGATTGATTGCCAAGATCGCAGGCGGGGCAAAGATGTTCGAGGTAAGTGGACTTTCCGAGGTTGGAAACATCGGTGCACGAAATACCGAAGCTGCGAAATTGAAATTAAAAGAGCTTGGAATTCGCCTTGTGGCAGAGGACACCGGTTTGAATTATGGTAGAACCGTAGAGCTTCATTGTGATACGGGAGAGTTCTATATCAAATCGGTAGGTAGGCCTTTGAAAATCATATAGTCAAAGAAAGGCATGGATGCGCTATGAAAACAAAGTCAATACCTGCGATAGTCATGCTGGCAGCTGGGTTTATTACCTGTATAGCAGGAATACTGACCCATATTGAAAGTATCCGTTTTTTCAAGATACTGTTAGCAGTTTTAGTTATCTTCTATATAATAGGCTGCATTGTCAAAGCGATTATTGACAGGAATTTTAAAGAGATGGAAGAAGAGACCACGGATGGTGAAGCTGTTTCTGAGGAAGAGACAGATGGAGAGAGTGAGGGCGAAGAAGAACCTGAGCCACTGGACGAGAAAAAAGAAGAAAAATAACGTAAACGTGGGGGCTTCATATGAAAACGGTTGAAAGAGAAAAACTCTGGGGAGAGTATCAGAAAAACCCTTCTGCCGAGCTTAGGGAAAAAATTATTATTGAGTACGCGCCACTGGTAAAAGTGGTAGCAGGACGGCTCAGTATGTATCTTGGCTATAACGTAGAGTATGAAGATCTGGTAAGTTATGGAGTGTTTGGATTGATTGATGCGATTGACAAATTTGATCTGAACAAGGATGTTAAGTTTGAAACATATGCCAGCCTCAGAATTCGTGGGTCTATATTGGATCAGATACGAAAAATGGACTGGATACCGAGAACGGTCCGACAAAAACGTAAAAAAATAGAGGAAGCGATCCGTCAGATCGAAACGCAGACGGGAAGAAATGCCACTGATGAGGAGATTGCAAAAGAACTGGGAATTGAAGAGACAGAACTCAATGAGTGGCAGGTACAGCTCAATGTGACCAACGTTGTTTCACTGAATGAATTTGTAGAGCAGGGTGGTGAACCTGTGATGGATGCGCGCAATAATTCGCATTTTGCGCAGCCGGAAGAAACCATACAGGAGGAAGAACTGAAAAAGGTCTTAAGAGAGTCGATGGATCTGTTGACGGAAAAGGAACAGAAAGTAATATTGCTTTATTATTATGAAGATCTGACCTTAAAGGAGATCAGTAATATATTAGAAGTATCAGAGTCACGGGTTTCCCAGCTACATACCAAGGCATTGGCAAAGATGCGCAAGAAGATGGGAAATTATATGGGAATCTTACTTGATTGAGACAAAGAAAGCGGGTGGCAGCAATGTCGATCAGACCAGTGGATTTTAATGGAATGATACAAAGAACGCAGGACGTTGGAAATCTGAAACAGAATGAGGACAGCAAACCAGCGGTACAGCAGCAGAATATCGAAATCAAACAGGAAAAGCAGGAAGATAATCTGGCACATAAAGTGCAGGATACTGAGGGAAAAGAAAACTTTTCCTTTCGCTATGATGCCAAAGAAAAGGGAAGCAATACTTATAGCCGGGATGATACAAAGAAGAAAAAAAAGCAAAAAAGCATGGAAGAGACGGATGGAAGTGTTCATCCAAAAGAGAGAAAATGCAGTTTTGACATAAAGATATAAGGGGAACCATATGACTGGAGTAGAGATTATTTTGCTTCTGATAGGAGCAGTATTTATGATCGGAAGCTTTTTCGTAGCAGAGAAGCTTTCACCATCTGAATTAAACCAGATTGCAAGGTTAAGTGAGAACGAACTGAACAATATTATTGGAAAGGGACTGGATCAGGCAAAGACAAAGATTGAAGATGCCATCGAAAATCAGATCGATGAATCAATGGACAAGACAGACCGTGCGCTTGAGAAAGTTACCAATGAAAAGATCATGGCAATCAGTGAATATTCCGATACTGTGATCGGCAGCATGAATAAAGTACATAATGAGATCATGTTCCTTTACAATATGTTAAATGATAAGCATACAGAACTCACAGGTATGGCATCTGATCTGCAGAGACTTGCTGCAGATGTCAGAAATGCACAGGAAAACATGAAACAGATGCAGCAGACAGCAGCATCGACCAGTGCAGCAGTATCGGCAGAAAAACCGGTGGCAGCACCAAAACCTGCAGTTTTGAAAGTAAATCAGTTAAACCAGCCGGTGGCAGCAGCAAAAGAGCCGGCACCTGCACAGATGGCAGAGATTGCGGCACCAGAAAAAGCACAGCCGGTGGCAGAAGGATCAAAGCAGGAAAAGGAAAATCACAACGAAGAGATCCTTGCACTTCATAAGCAGGGAATGAGTGATATCGATATTGCCCGGAAAACAAAACTTGGTCTGGGTGAGGTAAAACTGGTAATAGGACTTTATAAAGGGGAAGCAGATTCGTGAAGATAAAGTATTATTTACGTGGGCTGGGAGTCGGGATCATAGTTACGACCATTATTCTTACAATCAGTTTTCATGGAAAACAAAAAGATATTGATGATTTTCCTGCGGAAGAGATCATCGCCAAGGCAACAATGCTTGGCATGGTAATGCCGGAAGATACAGAAGAGCCACAGACAGAGGCACAGGATGCTGTGGATGAGATCCTAAATAATACAGAGATCACAACAGAGCAGACGACAGTGTATGAGAGTACACAAGAGCCGGAGACTGCACAGAATGAAGAGGGGGAACCGGCGCAGGATGCAGAAGAACCGGTTCAGGAAGAGCAGACTGTACCGGATGAGACAGCAGCACAGACGCCATATCGTCTGACCGTAAATCCGGGAGATGTATGCAGGACTGTCTGTGAAAAACTTGCAGCAGCCGGACTGATCGATGATGCAGAGGCATATCGTAAGTACCTGTCAGAAGTAGGAGTCGCATCCTTTATCAGCGTAGGAAATTATGATATTCCATATCAGCTTTCCTATGAAGAGATTGCGAATATCTTAAAGGCAGGACCGATCGAAGAACAGCAACAGTAAAAAACACTTGCAATCGTACAGGTACTATGGTATAATTTGCAAGGTTGTGACGGAATTAAAATAATTCCGCAATAAACACATGTGCAGACGAAAAGACAGGTGCCCGCAGGGTCGTCTCGCAGGAGGAAGCACATGGAAGAAGTTTCATAAAAACCAGGAGGAAAAAAGAATGAGCGTTATTTCAATGAAACAGTTATTAGAAGCAGGTGTTCACTTTGGACATCAGACAAGAAGATGGAACCCTAAAATGGCTCCATACATCTACACAGAGAGAAATGGTATTTATATCATTGACTTACAGAAATCTGTAGGTAAAGTAGATGAGGCATACAAAGCAGTGTCTGATATCGCAGCAGCAGGTGGTACAATCCTCTTCGTTGGAACGAAAAAACAGGCACAGGATGCAATCAAAACAGAAGCAGAGCGTTGCGGAATGTTCTATGTAAACGAGAGATGGTTAGGTGGTATGCTGACCAACTTCAGAACAATCCAGAGCCGTATCGCAAGATTAAAAGAGATCGAGACAATGGCTACCGATGGTACATTTGAAGTTCTTCCTAAGAAAGAAGTTATCGCACTGAAAAAAGAGTGGGAGAAATTAGAGAAGAACCTTGGCGGTATCAAAGAGATGAAGAAGATTCCGGATGCAATCTTTGTAGTAGATCCGAAAAAAGAGAGAATCTGTATCCAGGAAGCACATACATTAGGTATCAAATTAATCGGTATCGCAGATACAAACTGTGATCCAGAAGAATTAGACTACGTAATTCCAGGAAACGATGATGCGATCAGAGCAGTGAAATTAATCGTTTCTAAGATGGCTGATGCTGTAATCGAGGCTAATCAGGGCGCAGAGATGACAGCAGAAGAAGTTGAGTCTGCAGCAGCAGATGAGGAAGCAGCAGAGGAATAAGAAGCTTAAATAAGAGAGGGACGCATATTACGTCCCTTTCTGTTTCATGATTTTCTATCGTTATATTTTATTTTATGGAGGATGAGCAAAATGGCTATTACAGCAGCTATGGTAAAAGAACTGCGTGAGATGACTGGCGCAGGTATGATGGATTGTAAAAAAGCATTAAATGAAACAAATGGTGATATGGATGCAGCTGTTGAGGTATTAAGAAAAAGCGGTGCTGCTAAAATGGAGAAAAAAGCTTCCAGAATCGCAGCAGAAGGTATCGCACGTGTTGCCGTTGACGGTAATGTAGCAGTTGTTGCAGAGGTTAACTCTGAGACTGACTTCGTTGCAAAGAATGCAACATTCCAGGAATTTGTTCAGTTAGTAGCTGACCGTGCACTTGCTTCCGGTTTAAACGGTGGTAAGAATGGGGAAGATGTAGAAGAACTTCTTGAGAAAGATGGTCTGAAAGACGCATTGATCGAGAAAACTGCTACAATCGGAGAGAAATTATCTGTTCGTAGATTTGAAAGAGTTACAGGCGATTGTGTAGCAAGCTATCTCCATGCAGGCGGTAAGATCGGTGTTATCGTAGCAGCTGATGGTGCAGCTGATGCAAAAGAAGCACTTACCAATATTGCAATGCAGATCGCAGCTATGAATCCACAGTACATCAGCAGAGCTGATATCGACCAGGCTGAGCTTGACAAGATGAGAGAGATCATCGTAGATTCTTCTTTAAATGATCCTGCATCTCTTCCAAAACCAATCTTAAATGCACTGATCGAGAAAGCTTGCACAGAAAAAGTATGGAGCGATGAGGATATTGCTATTTACGAAGAGAAAAAGAGCAATATGAATTATCTGTTTAACTTCCTTTCCAAAGAAGCAGCAGCAGCACTTGCTAATCTGGCTATGGAAGACAAGGCAAATATCGTTGCTAACAAGATCTTCAACGGCGCAGTAGAGGGACGTGTTTCGAAACAGTTAAAAGAGATCTGTTTATTAGACCAGACTTATGTAAAAGCAGAGGATGGAAAACAGACTGTTGCAGCTTATCTTAAATCTGTAAATAGTGCTCTTGTTATCAAGAAGGTAGTTCGTTTTGAAGTAGGCGAAGGTATCGAAAAGAAACAGGAAGACTTTGCCGCTGAAGTTGCAGCACAGATGAATGCGTAAAAAAATGGATTTTTAAAGGAGTTGCCTTTTGGCAGCTCCTTTTTTGTGCGCAGAAATCCGACTGGATGATGCTAAAAAACTGTCAAAAAACCTCATAAATCATTGAACATGTTTCTGAAATTTAGATAATAAGATAGGAAAGAGAGGAAGCATATGAGTGTAAAAGATTTGACAGCATTATTAGGCGGGCTCGCGCTGTTTCTGTATGGCATGCACATGATGAACAGCGGACTGGAAGCTGCCGCGGGAAACAAAATGAAACAGATCTTAGAGAGGCTGACAACGAACCGGTATTTAGGCGTACTGGTCGGAATGGGCGTGACGGCAGTGGTTCAGTCCTCTTCAGCGGTTACCGTTATGGTAGTAGGATTTGTAAATTCCGGGATGATGACATTGCGGCAGGCAGTTGGTGTTATCATGGGTGCCAATATCGGAACGACGATCACAGGACAGTTGATCGCACTGGATGCAGGAGCAGTTGCACCGCTCATTGCATTTGTGGGCGTGGCTTTGGTCCTGTTCGTTCAGTGGAAGGAAGCTAAAGATATTGGAACGATCGTGGCAGGCCTTGGAATTTTATTTATCGGAATGGAAATGATGGGAAATGCCATGATGCCTTTGCAGGAGTCTGAGTACTTTATCCGGCTGATGACGAAATTTTCCAATCCGCTCTTTGGAATTGCAGCGGGTGCAGCTTTTACAGCACTGATCCAGTCATCCTCCGCATCGGTAGGTATCTTACAGGCACTTGCTGCAGGGGGCGCGATCTCATTTTCAGGATCGGTGTATGTTTTGTTTGGACAAAATATCGGAACCTGTATCACGGCATTATTGGCGTCTGTGGGAACCTGTAGAAATGCCAAGAGGACAACAATCATCCATTTTATGTTTAACGTCATAGGAACGATCTTATTTACAATCCTGTGTATGAATACGCCGCTTACGACATGGGTTGCAGGCCTGACACCGGGAAATCCGATGGCACAGATCGCAAATATGCACACCATATTTAACATTGGAACAACCTGCTGTCTGTTGCCGGCAGCTGGACATCTGGTAACCATGGCAGAAAAGATACTGCCGGATAAAAAAGAGAAAAAGCAGTGGCAGCGTAATATGATGGAAAAGAAAGAGGAGGCGTAATGAGACTGGTAAAAAAATTATTACAGGGCGTGGCGATCGGGGTTGCAAATATCATTCCAGGGGTAAGCGGTGGAACCATGATGGTTTCGATGGGGATTTACGGAGATGTGATCTCAGCAGTAACCGGTGTGTTTTCCCATTTCAAACAGAGTGTGAAGCTGCTGCTTCCCTATATAATAGGAATGATGCTTGGCATAGCAGGTCTGTCGTTTGTGATCGGTTATCTGTTTGAATATTATCCGTTCTGGACGGTCATGCTATTCATTGGGCTGATCTTTGGAGGACTTCCGATGCTGCTGCCAAAAGTATCCGGACAAAAAATTTCACTTGTGGAAGCAACGCTGTTTTTCCTGTTCTTTGCCCTGATCGTGGCAATGGAATTTTTGCAGCAGGGAACCGATCAGGTACTGACCATTGGAGTAAACAGTGCGATCACATTGTTTTTTATAGGCGCACTTGCGGCGGCAACGATGGTGATACCGGGCGTAAGCGGATCGATGCTCCTGATGTCGCTTGGGTATTACGCGCCTATCATAAATTGTATCAATCAGTTCCTTCTGGCGGTATTTGCCCTGAACTTTAAAACAATATTTCGTTGCATGGGAATTTTGGTGCCGTTTGGCATTGGAGTGGTGATCGGTATTTTTCTGATCTCCAAACTGGTCGAGTATTTACTGGAAAAACATGAGAGAAAGACCTATTTTGCAATCTTGGGGCTTGTGATCGCATCACCGATCGCAGTATTATCCGGAATCAACCTTGGAAATTTGAATCTGTGGATGCTGCTCGTTGGATTGTTCCTGTTTGTCGTTGGTTTTCTGACGGCAAATCTGCTTGGAAAGTAAAGTGGATCTTTGAAAAGTATAATAATCAGAATATTTTGTGAAAAGCGCAAAAAAATTAATCAATTTTTTTGTGCTTTTTTCTTTGAAAAATAGAAAAATGTGTTACAATAGATAGGTACTAAGGATTACTTTGGGGGATGCCACATGCAGGATATGGATTCAGAGTTAGTAAGCAACCAGAGAAAACGCAGAAAACGAATTGGAAGAATACGAAATGGAATTATCTTTGGAGTGATCGGATGGTTTATACTGTCGATGGTGTTGATCATCTGTCTTTTTGTAAAGGTAAATTCCATGCAAAAGCAGATTGAGACATTAAAGGAGCAGACAGCAGGGGAACAGACAAAGGAATTGCCGCAGGAGTCTTTACAGGACAGTGAGACCGCAACGCAGGAGACAGAGGAAAGTGCACTAACGTTTCAGAATTATGACAGGGTCACTCCGCCTGCAACCGGGATCGAGGAAGCAGACAATCTGGCGGCAGAGGGAGATGCCCACAAGGTATACCTGACCTTTGACAATGGACCATCCGAAAATACGGCATTGATCTTAGATACGCTTGCCCAATATGGAATAAAGGCAACTTTTTTTGTGTCAGGGGATGAAAGTGAAGAAGCTGCAGCTCTTTATCAGCGTATTGTGGACGAAGGACATACGCTTGGCATGCATTCTTATTCCAACAAATACAGTGTGATCTACCAGTCCGAGGAAGCATTTGAAGAGGACTACCATAAGATACAGGATTATTTAGAGCAGGTGACCGGAGTAAAGAGTCAGGTTTACCGCTTCCCGGGTGGAAGTGACAATGCGATCAGCAATGTACCGATGGAGGCACTTATCCATTTCCTTAATAAAGAGGGAACTACATATTATGACTGGAATGTATCGGCGGGAGATACTGCATCAATGGAATACACTCCACAGGAAATAGTTGAAAATGTCACACAAGGTGTAGTAAAATATAAAACATCGGTGGTATTATTGCATGATGGCACTGATGCAGAGACAACGGTGGAAGCAATCGGTTCTTTGATCGAGGCATTACAGGGAATGGGTGCCGAAATCCTTCCGATTGATGAAAATACACAGGTTATTCAATCCGTAAAAGCAGCGGCTGTTGAATAGCGGAATACAAATGGAGGAATAAAGCATGGGATTTTTCAAAGATTTTAAAGATGATTTTTCACAGGCAGTTAATGAATTAATGCCGGGAGAAGACAATCTTGAAACAACTGCGAGTGAAGACAACTTAGTTGTTAATACTTTAGAAGGCGAAGTGGATGTGGCATCCGAATTGTCAAAACTTGACGGTCTGCTGCAGCAGGTAACACAGCAGGAAGCTGAAAAAGCAGCCGCTGCAAGAAAAGCAGCCGCAGAAGCTAAAGTAAAAGCGGCACAGGCAGATGAGAAAAAGGCAGAAGCAGAGAAAAAAGAGAATGTAACAGCAGATAACAATACAACAGACAATGTTACAAAAGCAACCCAGGAGGAGAAAAAAATGGCAGATAACATGACAACATACCAGACAACACCGGCAGCTCAGGCACCAGTAGCAAAACCAGAGGTAGAAGTAGCAGATGAGACTTCTGTGATCACTCAGGGTACCGTGATCAAAGGTGACATCGTTTCCAATGGATCTTTAGATATCCAGGGACAGGTAGACGGAAATGTCGGATGCAATGGCAAATTAGTTGTAACAGGCGTGATCAACGGAAACAGCAATTCATCTGAGTTCTTTGCAGATGCAGCAAAGATCGAGGGAGAAGTTGTCAGCACAGGAACTGTAAAGATCGGACTTGGTTCTGTAGTGATCGGTAACGTAACTTCCACATCCGCAGTCATCGCAGGTGCGATCAAAGGTGACATCGATGTTCAGGGACCTGTTGTAGTAGATACCTCAGCAGTTGTTATGGGTAACATTAAATCACGTTCCGTACAGATCAACAATGGTGCAGTTATCGAAGGTTTCTGCTCACAGTCTTACTCTGATGTTGATGTTCAGAGCTTATTTGGCGAAAAGAAAGGAATGTAAATTTCCATGAAGAGAGTATTTCTGAAATTAAGTGGTGAGGCATTAGCCGGAGAGAAACATACCGGATTTGATGAGCCTACCGTAACAGAAGTTGCAAAACAGGTAAAACAGATCGTGGATGGCGGCGTACAGGTTGGTATCGTGATCGGCGGTGGAAATTTCTGGCGTGGCAGAACCAGCGAGACGATCGACCGTACCAAGGCAGATCAGATTGGTATGCTTGCAACGATCATGAACTGTATCTATGTATCGGAGATCTTCCGTTCTGTTGGAATGCAGACACAGATTTTAACCCCGTTTGAGTGCGGAAGCATGACAAAGCTTTTTTCCAAAGACCGTGCAAACAAGTACTTTGAAAAAGGAATGGTCGTATTCTTTGCAGGTGGTACCGGACATCCTTATTTCTCTACGGATACCGGGATCGTACTCCGTGCGATCGAGATGGAGGCAGAGGGTATTTACCTTGCCAAAGCGATCGATGGTGTATACGACAGTGATCCGAAGCTCAACCCGGCAGCAGTGAAATACGATGAAGTATCCATTCAGGAAGTCATTGACAAGAAACTTGCCGTTGTGGATCTGACTGCTTCAATCATGTGTATGGAAAACAAAATGCCGATGTATGTCTTTGGACTGAATGAAAAGAATAGTATTGTAAATGCTATGACCGGAACATTCCATGGCACGAAAGTGACCGTTTAAGTAAAAAACACGAAAGGTATGGATAGAAATATGGACGAGAGATTAGCTCAGTTTGATGAAAAAATGCAGAAAACAATGAACAATTTATCAGAGGAGTTTGGCAGTATCCGTGCTGGTCGTGCCAATCCTCATGTACTTGACAAATTAAAAGTAGACTATTACGGAACACCAACAGGGATCCAGCAGGTAGCCAATGTCAGCGTACCGGAACCAAGAATGATCCAGATCCAGCCATGGGAAGCATCCATGGTAAAAGAGATCGAAAAAGCGATCTTAACTTCTGATCTTGGTATCAACCCGACAAACGATGGCAAAGTTGTTCGCCTTTTATTCCCGGAACTGACAGAGGAAAGACGTAAAGAGCTTGCCAAAGATGTTAAGAAAAAGGGAGAAAGTGCCAAAGTTGCAATTCGTAACATCCGTCGTGATGCGAATGACTCTTTCAAGAAACTTGGCAAATCAGCAGATGTTTCTGAGGATGAGATCAAAGAATTAGAAGACAATGCACAGAAGATGACAGATAAATACATCGCAGAAGTCGACAAAGCAGTAGAGGCAAAAACGAAAGAGATCCTTACAGTATAAGGAATTTTTCAGAAAAAGATAGGAGTGAGTGAGGGCATGATGTAAGCGTGTCCTCACTTTCGTTACATTATAGGAAACTGTGTCGCGAGACGCATTCCTTTTACAGAAAATGGAGAAAGAACGGATGGAAGAGATCAAGAAGATCCCACAGCACGTTGCAATCATACTGGATGGAAACGGAAGATGGGCAAAAAGCAAGGGAATGCCTCGTAATTACGGACATACCGTCGGGGCAAAAAATGTGGAGACAGTTTGTAAAGCAGCACATGATATGGGCATCAAGTATCTGACCCTGTATGCGTTTTCTACGGAGAACTGGAATCGTCCGGACAACGAAGTGAGTGCTCTGATGAAACTGTTAGAGAGTTATTTAAAAAACTGTATCCGTACAGCGGACAAAAATAATATGCGTGTACGCGTCATTGGTGATACGACAAGACTTTCCGAGCGGTTTCAGCAGCAGATCGTAGAACTGGAAGCAGCGTCGAAGCACAATGACGGTCTGAATCTGCAGATCGCGATCAATTATGGAAGCCGGGATGAGATGATCCGTGCAATGAGAAAACTGCATGAGGATATCGCGCAGGGCGTGCGGACAGGAGATGACATCACAGAAGAGGTATTTGCAGAATATCTGGACACAGCAGGGATCCCGGACCCGGATCTTCTGATCCGCACCAGTGGAGAACAGAGGCTGTCTAATTATCTGCTCTGGCAGCTTGCATACAGTGAATTTTATTTTACCGAAGTTCCGTGGCCTGATTTCGGAAAAGAGGAATTGGAAAAGGCAATTTTGGCGTATAATAAAAGAGACCGGAGATTTGGTGGACTGAAGGAGGAAACAAATGTTTAAAACAAGACTGCTTAGTGGAATTGTGTTAGTGGCACTTGCACTGGTATTGATCATTACCGGGGGAGATCTGCTTTTGGTATCGACTTTAGTGATATCCTATATCGGAATGTTTGAACTTTACCGCATTTTTCATATTGAGAAATCAGCACCGGGTATCATCGGATACCTTGCAGCAACCGTTTATTACTGCAATTTGCGATTTGAATTTATTCCGGATCTGATGATGTTTGTACTGGGCTTCTTTATGCTTTTGATGTTTGCATATGTCTTTACATATCCAAAGTATAAGACGGAGCAGATCATGGCGGCGTTCTTTGGCGTATTCTATGTGGCAGTGATGCTGTCTTATGTTTATCAGACCAGAATGCTTGCAGCCGGAGCTTATATCGTATGGCTGATCTTTTTATGCTCCTGGGGATGCGATACCTGCGCATACTGTGTGGGAATGTTGATCGGAAAACACAAGATGTCACCGAAACTCAGTCCGAAAAAATCGATCGAGGGCGCCGTTGGCGGTGTGATCGGAGCAGCACTTCTTACCATTCTTTATGGTATGATCTTTAAATCTGCGATGAACAGCACACAGACCCATGTCTTTATCATGGCAGGCATCAGTGCTGTTGGCGCATTGATCTCGATGGTCGGGGATCTGACAGCTTCTGCAATCAAGCGGAATTATGAGATCAAAGATTATGGAAAACTGATACCGGGACATGGCGGTATCTTAGATCGTTTTGACAGTGTGATTTTTACAGCACCAGTGATTTATTTCCTGGCAGCTAATTTTATCGTTTTATAAAACAGGAGAGCGCAGATGAAAAAGATCGCAATTTTAGGTTCCACCGGTTCGATCGGAACACAGACCCTTGATATTGTGAGAGAACAGGGTGATATCAAAGTCGTTGCAATCGCGGCGGGCAGTAATATTACGGCATTAGAAAAACAGATCCGTGAATTTATGCCAAAACTGGTATGTGTTTATGATGAGAAAAAAGCGGAGGAGCTCCGTATTAAAACAGCAGATCTTTCCGTCCGGATCGTATCTGGAATGGATGGACTCTTAGAGGTTGCAACTGAGGCAGAAAGTGAGATACTTGTGACGGCGATCGTCGGCATGCTTGGCATACGTCCAACGATCGCAGCGATCAAGGCAGGCAAAAAGATCGCACTTGCCAACAAAGAGACACTGGTTACTGCGGGCCATCTGATCATTCCACTGGCAAAAGAATGTCAGGTGCCGATCCTTCCGGTGGACAGCGAGCACAGTGCCATTTTCCAGTCATTACAGGGCAATGACGGAAATGAGATTGCAAAGATCCTTCTGACGGCTTCCGGTGGACCGTTCCGTGGAAGAACGAGGGAAGAACTTATCAATATCCAGGTAGAGGATGCACTGAAACATCCAAACTGGTCTATGGGAAGAAAGATCACAATCGATTCCTCCACACTGGTCAATAAAGGACTTGAAGTGATGGAAGCAAAATGGCTGTTTGGCGTGGATTTGGATCAGATTGAGGTTGTCGTTCATCCACAGAGTGTCATCCATTCTGCAGTGGAGTACCAGGATGGTGCGGTGATCGCGCAGCTTGGAACACCGGATATGCGTCTGCCGATCCAGTATGCCCTGTATTATCCAAAACGTCGTCCGATGTCAGGAAAACGGCTGGATCTGTTTGCATTGGGCAATCTGACATTTGAGAGACCGGATACGAAGACTTTCCGCGGACTGGCACTCGCTTATCAGGCAATGCAGCAGGGCGGAAATGTGCCAACAATCTATAATGCTGCAAATGAAAAGGCAGTGGCATTGTTTTTGGACCGAAAGATCAGTTATCTGGCGATCACAGAACTGATCGAAGAGTGCATGGGGCAGGTCGCGTATATCGATCACCCGGATTTAGAGCAGATATTAGAGACAGAGCAGCAGGTATACGAGTATATAGAAAGGCATTGTTTATAGATGAAAATAATTATCGCATTGCTGATTTTCAGCATTATCATCATTTTTCACGAACTGGGTCATTTCTGGCTTGCAAAGGCAAATGGCATCCGGGTCAATGAATTTTGTCTTGGACTTGGGCCTACGATCTTTGGAATCCAAAAAGGAGAGACCAAGTATTCCCTGAAACTGCTTCCGTTCGGCGGAGCCTGTATGATGGAGGGCGAGGACGGAGAAAGCAGTGACGAGAGAGCCTTTGGCAAAAAATCGGTGTGGGCGCGGATCAGTGTGGTTGCAGCAGGACCGGTATTTAATTTCATTATGGCACTGGTATTCTCTTTTATCCTTGTCTGTAACATTGGATATGATGTGCCGACACTCTCTGGCGTGACAAGCGGATATGCCGCAGAAGAGGCAGGAATGCAGGCGGGTGATACCATTTTAAAAATGAATGGAAAGAAGATCCATTTTTACCGGGAGATCAGTTCTTATGCCATGTTCCATACCGGAGAGACCGTAGAGGTCACCTATGAGCGGGATGGAGAAAAGTATCAGACGACACTGGTTCCAAAATATGATGAAGAGCTGGGCAGATATCTGTATGGGTTTCAGGGAAGCACACAGAATGTGCATGGAAATCTCTGGCAGAATTTAAAATACAGCGTGTATGAGACGAAATACTGGATCTCCACGACGATCGGAAGTCTGAAATTATTAGTGACCGGTGGAGTGACCTTAAATGATATGAGCGGCCCGGTCGGTATCGTAAGTGTCATTGGGGACAGCTATGAAGAGAGTGTTTCTTATGGCTATTTTGCAGCATTTTTACAGATGCTCTACATTACCATCATGCTGTCGGCAAATCTGGGTGTGATGAATCTGTTGCCACTTCCGGCACTGGATGGAGGAAGACTGGTATTTTTGATCATCGAAGCAATCCGCGGTAAGGGTGTGAACCCGGAAAAAGAGGGTATGGTGCATTTTGTCGGTATCATGCTTTTGTTTGCGCTGATGATCGTTGTCATGTTTAATGATATTCGAAAGATATTCTTGTAAGAAGAAGGGAGCAGTTCTGATGACAAAGACGGTTAAAATAGGAGACAGAGTGATCGGCGGAGGAAATCCGATCCTGATCCAGTCTATGACAAATACAAAGACAGAGGATGTGGCAGCTACTGTAGCACAGATCAGACAACTTACGGCAGCAGGCTGTGACATTATCCGCTGTGCAGTTCCGACGATGGAGGCGGCAGAGGCGTTGACCGAGATCAAAAAACAGGTTACGATCCCGGTGGTTGCTGATATCCATTTTGATTACCGGCTTGCGATCGCGGCAATGGAGCATGGAGCAGATAAGATCCGTATCAATCCGGGAAACATCGGAAGTGCAGACCGTGTAAAAGCAGTCATTGATGTGGCAAAGGAGCGGAATATCCCGATCCGTGTCGGGGTCAACAGCGGCTCTCTGGAAAAGAATTTAGTAGAAAAATACCATGGTGTGACTGCAGAAGGCATTGTGGAGAGTGCACTTGATAAAGTGGCACTGATCGAGGATATGGGATACGATAACCTCGTGATCAGTATCAAGTCATCGGATGTCATGATGTGTGTGAAAGCGCATGAGCTGATCTCAAAAAAGACTGATCATCCACTGCATGTCGGAATCACAGAGGCAGGAACGATCATAAGCGGAAACATCAAATCAGCGATCGGACTCGGACTGATCTTAAATCAGGGCATCGGTGATACCATCCGTGTCTCTCTGACCGGAGATCCGTTAGAAGAGATCAAATCCGCAAAACTGATCCTGCGGACATTGGGACTCCGCAAAGGCGGCATAGAAGTGGTATCCTGTCCGACCTGTGGCAGAACCAGGATCGATCTGATCGGACTAGCCAATCAGGTAGAAAATATGGTTGCCGATATTCCGTTAGACTTAAAGGTAGCAGTGATGGGCTGTGTGGTAAACGGGCCGGGAGAGGCAAAAGAAGCCGATATCGGAATTGCCGGTGGAATCGGCGAGGGACTGATCATCAAACATGGCGAGGTGTATAAGAAAGTGCCGGAGACGGAACTGTTAGAGAGCCTTCGCTATGAACTGCTGCATTGGAATGAGAATGAAGCATAGCAAGGAGTGGAACGTATGACAAAATTGTTTTTTGATGTGTTCCCCACGCTTGAAGTGGCGGGAGATATGAAAAAACTGTTATCCGAAATGGAAGTGACCAAGGTCGGGATGAACCATGACAAGGATCACATCCGCATTTATCTGACGGGAAGCCGCCTGATACATAAGAAAAGTATCTATCAGCTGGAAAAGACCATTGGAGAGCAGATCTTTAAAGGCAGACAGATGGATGTAAAGGTCATTGAAAAATACCAGCTTTCCGGTCAGTATACCCCACAGACTCTGATGGAACTGTATAAGGACAGTATTTTAGAGGAACTGAAAAATTACAGTCTGATGGAGTATAACCTTTTGCGTTCTGCCAAAATGGAATTTTCGGATGAGACACATCTGAAACTGACACTGGAAAATACGATCATTGCGCAGACAAGAGCACACGAGATCGTAGAATTTCTGGAAAAGATCGTATGCGAACGGTGCGGGCTTGATCTGGTCGTAGAACTTGCCTATGAAAAGCCAAAAGAGAGCAAGCACCGGAAGAACAGTGATTTACAGATCCAGTTTGAGATCCATAACATTATGAAAAAGGTAAATCTGAAGTCAGAGGCAGCAGGAGAAGAGAAGGCAGAGCAGGGAAAAGAGGCAGAGCCGAAAGAAGAGATCCTGCCTGCTTCGGATCAGAAGAAAACACCTGAGCAAAAGCCTGCAAGAACATTTAATAATGCAGGAAATAATGCAAAACAGGAACAGAAAAAACGCTATGAAGGTGGCTATGGTGGAAATTATAAGAAATCGGACAACCCGGATGTGATATACGGCAAGGATTTTGATGACGAGACCATTCCGATCGAAAAGATCGTGGGAGAAATGGGAGAGGTTACGATTCGTTGTCAGGTCATGACAATTGAGACAAGGGAGATCCGAAATGAAAAAACGATCGTGATCATGTCGGTCACGGATTTTACCGATTCCATCGTGTTAAAGATCTTTACCAGGAATGACCAGTTGGAAGAACTGATGCAGGGACTGAAAAAAGGAGCTTTCTTAAAGATCAAGGGTGTTACCACAATCGACAAATTTGACAGTGAGCTTACCATCGGTTCTATTGTCGGAATTAAAAAGACGGCAGATTTTACGACCACAAGAATGGACACCAGTCCGGAAAAGAGAGTCGAACTGCACTGTCATACCAAAATGAGCGATATGGATGGAGTTTCCGATGTCAAGGACATCGTAAAACGTGCGATGAAATGGGGACACAAGGCGATCGCCATTACTGACCACGGGGATGTGCAGGCGTTTCCGGATGCAAACCATGCCGTCTCGCCGGATGATGATTTTAAGATCATTTATGGAGTCGAGGCATATCTGGTCGATGACTTAAAGGATATCATCACAAACTCCAAAAATCAGGATCTGGATGAGACCTATGTGGTATTTGACTTAGAGACGACCGGATTTTCACCGGAAAAAGACAAGATCATAGAGATCGGTGCGGTAAAGGTCGAGCAGGGCAAAATTACCGATAAATTCTCAACCTTTGTCAATCCGCAGGTGCCGATTCCATACCGGATCGAAGAACTGACTTCCATCAAGGATGATATGGTAATGGATGCACCGGTCATCGAGGAGATCCTGCCACAGTTTATGGAATTCTGCAAAGGTGCGATCATGGTGGCACACAATGCAGATTTTGATATGAGTTTTATCATCAAAAACTG
>JBNMKU010000012.1:0-38850 GCA_050874505.1 Roseburia sp.
CCTAAAAACAGAACATTACTTTGGCAGTGTGCGAGCAGGATGCCGACTGTCATCCCCACCGCTACACTGCAAAATAAACGTTTTCCCAAATTATTTTGTTTCCTCCGTTGTCTCTTCTGTGATCACCGGTGCAGCGCTTACCACATAATCAAGGTTGCGGTCATACATCTGGGAGAGCTCAAAATGGTCACGATACACCCCGCTGGTGTCTCCTTTGACAGAGATCTGCACCTTATTAATGGTTGGAAGTTCGGTCAGTGAATCCACGATCGAATAAATAACGATCGCCTCGTTAATTTTATAATCCTGATTCCTGAAATTATCATCCAGACTGACATAACATACACCATCCACAACCGATACCGTCAGAAGTTTTGTTCCCTCCGGCAGTGCAGATTTCATACCATCCTGCTCCGGTCCCTCTAAAAGCTGCTCCATGATCAGTTTTTCCAGTGATATATTTCCACTGTAATAGACATCCTCCCGCACTTCCTTGACAAGTCCGTCTCCCTCTTCGTTTGCAAAATACAGCGTAAGTGTAGTATTCTGGATAGAGTTGATCTGCTCACCCGGGTTTTCAATAAAGCTCTCCTGATTCATGCTTCCGATGATCGTTCCCCTGGCATCCTTGAGCGGCTCATCATCCACATAAAAAGTCACACAGTCCACACCATCAATCTGTGTCATGGTGCGCACCACTGCCGCACGACAGAGTACTTCCTCCACCGTATTCATATTATTGTAATCTGAATCAAAATAAATGGATAACAAAGCTCCGTCCAATGACCAGTCTGTTACTTCTACATCATTTGGAATCGTTTTCTTGCACTCGACCGTATCCGGATCAGAGCTTAGCATTGCCAGAAACTCTTTTATCATTCCGTCAACACTCGTGTTACTTGGTTCATAAGGCATTTCCACGATCCTTGTTTTCTCCTTATTCAGATATTCAATATGATATTTGCTGACGGTCTGTTTCCCACCACATCCAAGCAGTGTCAGACATGCCAGAAGAACTGCCAGTATCACACTTATGTTTCGTTTCATATTCATTCATTCCTTTAAGCAATATAGTTGAGCGGGATCCGGACATTGAAGATCGTTCCTTCTCCCTCTGTACTAAATACTTTGATCGCGCCACGGTGCATTAAGATCGCATTTCTCGTGATCGCAAGTCCCAGTCCGGTTCCTCCGATCTCTCTGGAATGTGATTTATCCACACGATAAAAACGCTCATAGATATGTTCCAGTGACTCCTCCGGTATTCCAATGCCGGAATCCTCGACTTTCAGGTAAAAATACTGATGGTCTGCATTCAACGTCACATGCACCCAGCCCTCTTCCTTGTTATACTTGATCGCATTTTCGATCAGGTTGGTAAATGCAAGTGTGATCTTTACCTCATCCACATCCGCACTGACCGGGCGGAAGCTCTCTAAGACAAGCTCTACATGCTGTTTATCCGCGATCGGTTTTAATCGTTTTAAGATCTGCTCCAACAGCTCATTGATATTGACATTGGCAACATTGATATCGCCTGCCGCCTTATCCATTTTTACAAGAGAGAGCAGGTCGTTGATGATCTTGGTCTCCCGGTCTACCTCATTTCCGATGTCTCCCATAAATTCCTTGTAAAGCTCGATCGGTGCATCTTCCATGCTGTTGATGGAATCTGCCAGCACTTTCATGGAAGTAAGTGGTGTCTTTAACTCATGGGACACGTTGGAAACAAATTCCTGTCTGGAATCATCCAGTACTTTCATTCTTCCCAGCATGTGGTTGAATTTATCACAGATCATCGTGGTCTCTGTGTAATCGTTGATTAAAAGTGCATCCTCTCCATATCCTGTCTGGATCATATCGATCGAGGATGACATCTTGTGAAATGGTTTTACAAGCTGTATTGCAAGGATCACGCTGATAAAGATGACTGTAAAGATACAGACCATCTGGATGATCATCGCATTTCTGGACAGGTATTCAAGATTCAGATTGATGCTGTCCGTCGATACACTCACCATCATAACACCGATCACCTGCCACTCTGTTTTCCCATTCTCCTGCTCCGATGTGCTGTAAGTAAGCGGGATGGCAAGTTCTATGTAGCTGTTCTCCGAATCATATTTAGTGATCTCATCTCCGTAGAAACTTTTTATCACTTCTTCTGATACGATCGTTTTTCCCTCATCCAGCTTATAGGTATCTTTGATGATATGAAATTCATCATCAATGATCATAACCCTTCCATCATAGATCGTGGAAAGCTGTTCTAATTGTGCATTGATTTGGATTGAGGAAGAATGATTGAGATAATCGTTTGATACGATCTGATTTGCCAGAATCTTTGCCTGACTTAAGATCTCGCTCGTGCGGATGGAAACCGCCCGGTTTTCATAAGAATTGAGCATCCCGACACGAAGCAGGATGCCCGGTATGGTTCCGATCAATATAAACAAAATGATCAGTCTCGCTTTCAGACTTTTTAAAAAATCAAATAATTTTCTGAACTTTATCATGTCAATCTCCATTAAGAATTCTGAGCGTAATAATATCCAACACCCCATTTGGTATGAACGTATTTCGGCTCACTCGGATTACTCTCGATCTTTTCCCGAAGACGTCTGACGTGCACATCCACGGTACGCACATCACCCGGATACTCATATCCCCAGACCAGATTCAAAAGGTTCTCTCTTCCATATACTTTATTGGGATTGTTTACCAGAAGTTCCAACAGATCAAACTCTTTTGCTGTCAGATTCACTTCTTTGCCCACGATAAAGAGTCTTCGGCTCTCACAGTCTAATTTTAAGTCTCCTGCTTCGATGACTTTGCTCTCTTCTTTTTTCGGCTGGCTGACTGCCGTACGGCGCATGATCGCCTTGATTCTGGCTTTGACTTCTAAAATATTAAACGGCTTTGTAATATAGTCATCTGCACCATATTCAAGCCCTAAGATCTTATCCATGTCATCCCCTTTTGCCGTAAGCATCACGATCGGCATATTGGAAAATTCACGGATCCTCTGGCACACCTCAAACCCGTCCATCTTCGGAAGCATGATATCTAAAAGGATCATATCATACGCATTTTCGGTTGCCATCTTAAGTGCCTCTTCTCCATCATACGCACAGTCAACTTCCATACCATCCTGCTCTAAACTAAAACGGATGCCTTTTACAATTAGTTTTTCATCATCTACAACAAGAACCTTTTTTGCCATTTTTTAATTCACCTTTATATTATCTTTCATACGATTAAACACACCCTCTTTGATGCCTTCCACCTGCATGACTTCCTCCACGGAAGAAAAACCGCCCGTTTTCTCACGATATGCGATGATCCCCGCCGCCTTTGTCTGCCCGATCCCCGGAAGTGTCATCAACTCCTCCATGGATGCCTGATTTAGATCGATCCGTCCATCCGATCCGTCCGCCTGCGCTTCCTGCTCCTGCGTCTCACGCTGCGTCAGATATTCTGTCTCTGTCAGGATCTTTATCATCTGCCCATCGGTCATTTTCTCCGCCTGATTGACAGACATTACCGCCGCATCCTCTGTAAAACCACCTGCTGCCTCGATCGCATCACAGATACGCGCGGAGGATGTAAACAAATAGACTCCGGGATTTTTTACAGCACCACAAACATAGACATAACAGTCCCCGACCGATTGCGCTTCCTGCTCCTGCCCTGTCTCAGTCTGCTGCTCTGTCTCCTCCAAAGTCTCCACATAGATTGTTTTATCTGTTCCACAAGCAGTCAGCACTACACTAAAAAGTAATGTCAGAACTGCAATTTTTATGCGTTGTTTCATAAGCAATCTCCTTTTCTTTTCCAGAAAAGAAGCTCTCAATGCCCACTGTTTTTATTTTAACGAAATTTTGGAACAAACACAAGGGTCTAGCCCGTTTTTTTTGCTGATTTTAGAAATACTTTGCGATTGTTTCCTTTAAATCCACCCAGAAGTCCTTCGCGTTCAGTGAATCCGGTGCCAGTACGGCTGTTTCATATATCTCGTATGCCATCTGTTCTGTCGCATCTGCATCCGCACTTTCAAATACCGAGTAATGTCCTGTCATTTCATGAAGGCGGTCTGCCATGGAAACCGTCACAAACTCTGCAAATCCGGCTGCCTGCTCCCTGTTTTTTGAAAATTCATTGACAGCAAGAAGCTCGGTCAGTGCACAGACATTAGATGTCAGTTCTTCGTTCAGATCCGGCATTTTAGTAATGGAGTACTCATATCCGTCCAGTTCGGATAACAGGTCGGTGTCAACCAGTGCACACAGTGTCCTGCCCTCTTTGAAATTGTCCACGATATTTTCCTCAGATACCGTCTGCGCATTCACAGAAAACGATGACAAAATGCTTTCAAAAAAATCAAGATCCTGCTGATACAGCTCGTCCTCATACACCGGACTTAACAGTTTCTGCTCGTCCTCTTCGAATGTCACACTGTTCGCAACAAATGGAAAATCATAAAACGGATCATTGACATCCCACTCTACTAAATATTCCACATTTTCTGCCGGTTCATTCTCATTTGAAAAATCTATGATCTCCTGCATGGAAGATGGTGCCGTGTTAAAATAACCATTCTGATAGATAAAAAGACAGGTGTTGTAACTGAGCGGATAGCCAAGCATGCTGCCCTGATAAGATGCCGCCTGCTTTGCATTGTCTGCTGCATTCTCATAGGAACTTTCCTTTTTATTTACGGCAACAAGACCATAGAGGTATGCCTCTGCCAGACTGTCTCCTGAGATCAGGTAAACATCTGGATAGCCATCATCCTGCATGGTCTTATCGTAGATCCCGGTCAGGTACTCTTCACTGTCTTTTTTTACAGTTTCCACCTTGACACCGGTCTTTTCATAATACTGTTTTGCCGCTTCCTCAAAAAAACTGTCATACGAAGCATCCTCATACCAGAAAATCACATCTGCCGCTGCCGTCTCATACGCACTGTCTGCCGCCTCGTCTGCGGCTGTCGTCTCCTGCGGTAAAGCATCTGCACTTTGCTCCCCTTTTTTGATCCCAGCCACCACAAGGATCAACACGATCACGATCATAAGTACAGAGCCGATTTTTTTCTGTAATGCTTCCATTTCATCCTCCATCATTTACATAGATGATAATACCCGGTCTAATTTTTCTACCATCTCATCCACGTGTTTCTCTTCAATAATCAATGGCGGTACAAAACGAATGACATCTGAACCTGCTGTAATGATCAGCAGTCCCTCTTTTATCGCACGGGCTGCGATCTGTCCTACCGGCTTTTCGGAAACAAGTCCCTGGATCAGTCCCATACCACGTCTTGCGGTAATGAAATCATATTTTTCCATAAGACCGTCTAATTTCTGTTCCAGATAAGGTGCGATCTGCTTTACATGATCTGTAATGTGGTCACGCTCCATGATCTCGAGCACTTTATCTGCTGCCGCTCCAACGAACGGGTTTCCTCCGTAAGTCGTTCCGTGATCCCCCGGTTTTAATGACATCTCTGCCACTTTTTCTGTCATAAGGAATGCCCCGACCGGAACGCCACAGCCAAGTGCCTTGGCACTCGTCATAATGTCCGGTTTGACTCCATACTGCTGCCATGCAAACATAGAGCCCGTCCTGCCCATTCCGCACTGGATCTCATCGAGGATCAAAAGGATATCATGTTCCTCGCAGAGTGCTTTTACGCCCTCCATAAATTCCTGTGTTGCCGGGTAGATACCACCCTCACCTTGTACCGTCTCAAAAATAATAGCACAGGTTTTCTCATTAATCAAAGACTTTACGCTGTCCAACTGATTAAATTCTGCAAATTTTACGCCCGGCATCAACGGCTCAAATGGTTCCTGGTAGTGTTTGTTTCCTGTCACAGACAATGCTCCGATGCTTCTGCCGTGGAACGAATGGTTCATGGCAATGATCTCATGTCCTGCATGTCCGTCTCTGGTATACGCATATTTTTTTGCTGCTTTTATCGCGCCCTCGATCGCTTCTGTTCCGCTGTTCGTGAAAAAGACACGATCCATTCCACTTGCCTTTTTCAGCCGCTCTGCGGCATTGGCGATCGGTACATTATAATACAGGTTCGAGGTATGTAACAATTTATCAACCTGCGCCTTTAATGCGTCGTTATATTCCTTATTGCCATAGCCCAGTGCCTGTACTGCGATCCCTGCTGCAAAATCCAGGTATTCTTTTCCATCTGTGTCGTAAAGATAGACTCCTTTTCCATGGTCTAATACAAGATGAAACCGATTATAGGTATGAAGTATATCTGCTTCTGCTTTTTCAATGTAACCTTCCTGATTCATGGTAACTCCTCCACCTTTGTTTTAAAATCTTGTCACCTGATCTCCTAAAATAACCGTTCCGATTCCCTTCTTGGTAAAGATCTCAAGTAACAGACAATGTGCGATCCTTCCGTCTAAAATATGTACTTTGGATACTCCGTTTTCCACTGCATCAATACAGTTGTTGAGTTTTGGTAACATTCCGCCTCCGATAAAGCCGCCTTCGATGAGGTTTTTCGCTTCCGGGATGGTCAGAGAAGAGATCAGTGTACTCTTGTCGGATGGGTCTTTATATACACCCTCGATATCGGTTAAAAAGGCAAGTTTTTCCGCATTGACTGCCTTTGCGATCGCACAGGCTGCATCATCCGCATTGATATTGTAGCTGTTGTACTCATCGTCCATACCGATCGGACAGATGATCGGCAGAAAGTCTTTTTCCAAAAGATCATATAAGAGCTTCGGATTGACCTCTGTGATCTCTCCTACGAATCCAATGTCTTTTCCATCTGCATATTTCTTTTTTACTTTTAAAAGCCCACCATCTTTTCCGCTGATGCCGACTGCATTGACACCAAGTTCTTCTACTAATTTTACCAGAGATTTTCCGACACGGTTTAATACCATCTCTGCGATCTCCATCGTTGCCTCGTCCGTTTTACGGAAACCATTGACAAACTCCGGTGTCATGCCGGATTTTTCCACCCATTTGCTGATCTCTTTGCCGCCGCCGTGCACGATGATCGGTTTGAAACCGACAAGTTTTAACAGGGTAACATCCTGAATGACCTGATGTTTTAATTTTTCATCCACCATCGCACTTCCGCCGTATTTTACAACAATGATCTTGCGGTTAAAACGCTGTATATAAGGAAGAGCCTCGATCAGAACCTCTGCCTTTTGTAACAATTCCTGCATATTTTTTTCTTCCATATCCATTTTTCCTGATCTCCCTTAGTTTCCACCTGTTTTAAGAACGATAGTCTGCATTGATCTTGACATAATCAAAGGTCAGATCACAGCCCCATGCTGTTGCTGTTGCATCGCCCATCTTGACATCTGCAACCGCTGTCACTGCCGGCTCCGATAAGATCTTTGTTGCCTCTTCTTCGCTGTAATCGAGTGCCACGCCGTTCTTTATGATCTGCATTTTTCCCGCTGCACTCTCAAAGAACAGATCCACCTTCTCCGGATCAAAGGTGGCGCCGGAATATCCCATTGCACATAAGATCCTGCCCCAGTTGGCATCATGCCCGAAAATAGCTGCCTTGGTCAGATTTGACGTTATCACGGATTTGCTTAAGATCTTTGCCTGCTCTTTTGTCTCTGCTCCCACGATCTTTACCTCAAACAATGCCGTGGCGCCTTCTCCGTCTCCTGCCATCTTCTTTGCCAGAGTCTCGTTTACAAAATTAAGTGCCTGTTTAAAGCAGTCATAATCTGCATTTTTCTCTGTGATCTCCTCGTTTCCAGCCATACCGTTTGCAAGAAGCAGACAGGTATCGTTGGTGGAAGTATCGCCATCTACAGAAATCATATTATAGGTATCTTCCACATCTTCCCGTAATGCCTCTAATAACAGTTCCTGTGAGATTGCAAGGTCTGTTGTGACAAAGCTTAACATCGTGCACATATTCGGATGTATCATACCGGAACCCTTGCACATGCCGCCGACGGTTACGGTCCTGCCACCGATCTCCACGGTAACTGCCACTTCTTTTTCTTTTGTATCTGTTGTCATGATCGCCAGTGCTGCCTGATGTCCGCTCTCGATATCACCCTTTAATTCCGGTATCATCGTATCGACACCTGCACAGATCCTATCGATCGGAAGCTGCATACCGATCACCCCAGTCGATGCCACGCACACCTGCTCTGCCGGGATCTGTAATTTCTGTGTCACATGCTCTGCAGTCTTTCTGCAATACTCCATGCCCTCTTCTCCGGTACAGGCATTTGCAATTCCTGCATTGATCACGACTGCCTGCGCCTGTTTTGTCTCATAGACTACCTTCTGATCCCATTTGACCGGAGCTGCTTTTACGATATTTTTTGTAAACGTTCCTGCCACACGGCATGGCACCTCGCTGTAGATCATTGCCATATCCGTTCTGTTCTGATATTTGATCTGTGCTGCTGTGGCAGCCGCCATAAATCCTTTTGCTGCGGTTACACCGCCTGAAATCTGTTTCACGCTAAAGAACCTCTCTTTCTCTTATGGATTAAACACTGTTTTATTTTCTTCATTCAAAACGCACTCGTAATAATTAACATCCTCCCGGAACGTCCATCCCATTCCCTGCCAGAAACGGTTTCCGACTTCATTTTTGCGGAATGCGATCAGATTGACCTTGCAGATCTGTTCTTTTTTGAGCGCCTCTAAGCACTGTGTGACCATCTGCTGTCCGATCCCTCTTTTTCTGTAATCTTCGTGGACACAGACATGATACAGGCATGCACGTCTTCCATCATGCCCACAGAGGATCGCTCCGATAATTTTTCCGTCGCAGACCGCTACCATACTGGTGGTCGGATTCCTGCGGATAAAACGTTCCACCCCCTCTTTGGAATCGTCAATGCTGCGGATCCCGAACCCGTGGATCTGCATCCAGAGTGCATGTACCTCTTCAAAATCATCTATTGTCATTTCCCGAATCTGTATCGTATTTTCGTCCATCGAAATCCCCATTCCTTTACGTTGTACTTCTGCGTCCCTCTGTTTCCCTATGGGAACATCGGAACCAGTTTTAATCCTTCTGTCTCATCAAACCCAAACAGAAGGTTCATGTTCTGTACTGCCTGACCGGCTGCACCTTTTACCAGATTGTCAAGTGCACCCATCATCACGACTCTGCCTGTCCGCTCATCGATCTTGAAATTGATGTCCACATAGTTGCTTCCCTCGACCCATTTTGTCTCCGGCAGCACATCTTTTTCCAGAACACGGACAAAGGTTTCTTTTTCATAATATTTGTCATAAGCCGCTTTCACTTCCTCATAGGAAGGCAGGCTTCCATCTGATTTTCTCTTTAATGTGGCGTATTCTGTTGCAAGGATACCGCGGTTCATCGGAACCAGATGCGGTGTGAAGTTGATCATCACTTCTTTTCCCGCTGCATATCCAAGCTGTTCCTCGATCTCCGGTGTATGGCGGTGGCTCGTCACACCATATGCTTTCATATTTTCATTGACTTCACAGAACAGATTTGGAAGTTTCGCTCCTCTTCCTGCACCGGAAGTACCGGATTTTGCATCGACGATCAGAGTGTCCGGGTCGATCAGTCCCTCTTTTACCAGCGGATATGCTGTCAGAATGGAACAGGTCGTATAACAGCCCGGATTTGCGATCAGTCTCGCTCCTTTTACCTTATCCCGGTTGATCTCGCACAGTCCGTATACTGCCTCTTCAATAAACTGCGGGCTCTTGTGCTCAATGCCATACCACTTCTCGTATACTGCGACATCTTTGATACGGAAATCCGCACTCAGATCGATGATCTTGGTTTTCTTTAATATTTCCTCGGTCAGCACACCTGCCAGAAAGCCCTGCGGTGTTGCGGTAAAAATAACATCCACCTGCTCTGCCAGTTCTTCCATATTATCATCCAGACATACATCATCCACGATCTGAAACATGTTCTGATATACTTCGGCATATTTTTTATCTATGTAACTTCTGGAGCCATACCATTTGATCTCTACTTCTTTATGTCCCATTAAAATACGAACCAGCTCATTTCCAGCGTATCCGGTCGCACCAATAATCCCTGCTTTTATCATTTCATTCTCCGCCTTCCTGCTTTTTCTTCTATATTAGTACAGTGCTGTGCTATAGTAAAGTCTCTTTTTTGTATGTTTTGCTTTCTTTATTTGCATAATTATACGCTCTATTCATTTTTTATGCAACCCCTTTTTCAAAACTTTTTTCGCACCGCCTTTTATTTATTTGTCATTCTTTCCTTCTTATATAGGTTTTATTTTAATAATATTCGGCATCATCTTTTCTTTTATCTGTCACTTTGCATATGTATATGAATTTTTATTTAAAATATATGTATATTTTTTCGCTTGCGTTTCTGCAGATTTTGTTGTATATTGTTTGTAATCAATGAATATATATTTATCAGAAAGGACAAGACCCATATGAAAGAAAAAGTAATCTTAGCTTATTCCGGCGGACTTGATACAACCGCCATCATCCCTTGGTTAAAGGAAAATTATGACTACGAGGTAATCTGTTGCTGCATCGACTGCGGACAGGAAGAAGAATTAGACGGACTCGAGGAAAGAGCCATTTCCTGTGGTGCCTCCAAATTATACATTGTAGACATCATCGACGAGTTCTGCGATGACTACATCATGCCATGTGTGGAAGCAAACGCTGTTTACGAGAACAAATACCTGCTCGGTACTTCCATGGCACGTCCTCTGATCGCAAAGAAATTAGTAGAAGTTGCCAGAAAAGAAGGGGCTACCGCGATCTGTCACGGTGCTACCGGAAAAGGAAATGACCAGATCCGTTTCGAGCTTGGTATCAAAGCTCTTGCTCCAGATCTTAAGATCATCGCTGCATGGAGAGATGACAAATGGAACATGGATTCCCGTGAATCTGAGATCGAGTACTGCAAAGCACATGGTATCAACTTACCATTCTCTGCTGACTCCAGCTACAGCCGTGACCGTAACATCTGGCACATCAGCCATGAAGGTCTTGAACTGGAAGATCCTTCCTGCGAGCCAAACTACGACCACTTATTAGTTCTCGGTGTTTCTCCTGAGAAAGCTCCGGACGAGGGTGAATATGTTACCATGACCTTTGAGAAAGGTGTTCCAAAGTCTGTAAATGGCAAAGAGATGAAAGTTTCCGATATCATCCGTGAATTAAACCGTTTAGGTGGCAAACACGGCATCGGTATCATCGACATCGTAGAGAACCGTGTTGTCGGTATGAAATCCCGTGGTGTTTATGAGACTCCTGGCGGAACCATCTTAATGGAAGCTCATCAGCAATTAGAGGAGCTGGTATTAGACCGCGCTACCATGGAAGTGAAAAAAGACATGGGAAATAAACTTGCCCAGATCGTATACGAGGGAAAATGGTTTACACCACTGTGCGATGCAGTCAAAGCTTTCGTTTCCTCTACTCAGGAGTATGTAACCGGTGAAGTAAAATTCAAATTATACAAAGGCAATATCATCAAAGCCGGAACAACTTCTCCATACTCACTCTACAGCGAGTCTCTTGCAAGCTTTACAACCGGAGATCTCTATGATCACCATGATGCAGAAGGTTTCATCACTTTATTTGGTCTTCCATTAAAAGTGCGTGCTATGAGAATGCAGGAGATCGGCGAGAAAAATAAATACGAGGACTAATCGTATCTCAGCATCTATTACATACAAAAAAGAGTCACGACCGTGACTCTTTTTTGATACCAATAACTTTAAACTATTGTTTTAAGATCTCTTCTAATCGCTGGATTCCCTCTAAGATCTGCTCTTCCTTTAAACTTCCATAGCCAAGCAGAAGGATCGGATATTTCTGCTTTTTTCCTTTTCCGATATAATGTTCAAACAGACCGGATATTTTAAGATTTCTCTCCGCAGCCCTTTTGCAGAGTTCTTCTTCTGTGAGCGAAGTCTTTACCTCTACTAACACATGAAGTCCCGCATAATCTCCACGGATCGACCAGATCCAGTCCTTCTTTTTTAATTCTGTCATTAAAAAATCGCGTTTTGCGCGGTATACCCCACGCATTTTATTGAGATGACGTTCAAAATGTCCCTCTTCCATAAACATCCGAAGCACTTCCTGCTGGATCTTCGGTACCGTTGCAGAATAAAATCCGCAGGCACTGCGGTAACGCTCCATCAGTTTTTCCGGCAGTACCATATAACTGATACGAAGGGATGGCGCAATGCTTTTGGAAAAGGTTCCCAGATAAATAACCTTTCCAAAGTGATCTACGCTCTGCAAGGATGGGATCGGTTTTCCACGATAACGGTACTCGCTGTCATGGTCATCCTCAATCAGATAGCGGTTTTCTCCCTCGGATGCCCATTTTAACAGTTCCAGTCTCTGTTTTAGCGGCATGACCGTACCAAGTGGGAACTGATGTGACGGCATCACATAAACAATATCCGGGTCTTTCTCCTGTATCTCACTTACCTTAAGCCCGGACTCATCGACAGACAGTAATTCCATCTCATAGCCCATATTGCAAAAAGTATGATATGCCTGCAGATAGGTTGGATTTTCCATCACAACTTTCTTTTCTTTTCCTAAGATCTGTGTCAGTAAGATCTCCAGATATTCATTTCCGGCACCTACGATCATATTTTCCGGACTGCAGTTGACACCACGAGCCTGATGCAGATAGGAAGCGATCGCTCTGCGCAGTCCATAATCACCCTGTCCATCCCCTGCAAGCAGCAATTCCTGTTTATCATCCAGCAGCACATTCTTATTGATCTTGCGCCAGATATTAAATGGAAAATGGCTTGTGTCGATCGCATAAGGAGAAAAATCGATTTCTGCGTCTTCCTGCTTTTTTCCTCCATGTAACTGTCCCACCGGTTCTTCCCGGATGATCCTGCCATCTTTCTCCCGCAATGTTTCTTCCATTCCAATGCGATACAGTTCTGTCACATCACATACAAAAAAACCCCTGCAGGGTTCCGCTTTGATATATCCCTCTGCCAGGAGCTGTTCATATGCCATTTCTACCGTACTGCGGCTCACCATCAAATGTTCCGCCAGTCTTCTGGTGGACGGAAGCCGCTCTCCCGTTTTCATTTTTCCGGTAATGATCTCATTTTTAATGTGTTGGTATATTTTTTCATAAAGGGGAGCTTTCGCTCCCCCCTGTAGATCGATCATTAATTCAATCATGGCATTTACGCCTGTTTGCCGTTTTTGATCTCTGCAACGATCTTCTCTTTCAAGTCAAAAGCACGGTCTTTCATCTTCTTGGAAGCCGATGGTGCTGCCTGGATCCTTGCAATACACTTGGAAGAAACATCAAATTTCTTATAATGATATGCCATCGTTGCAAGCAGATAATCCACGGTACAGGAATCCATACCACACATCGGGAAATCCTCTGTAGAAACTGCTTTCATAAATCCTTCAAATGCCTGCTGATAAAATGCTTCTTCCTGTTCCTGACATTCTTTGATCTTAGCTTCATCCCTGGTCTCTGCAGCATTCAGTTCCTCGACCTGACCGCGATACAGCCATGCGATATTTAAACATATGTATGCTTTCTCGCTTGTTTTACCCTTCTTAACAATGGTGTTGAACAATGCGAGTTTGTATCTCTCAATTGCCATATCATAATCGAGTACCATAGGGTCTGCAGAGCCCTCTGCTTTGTAGTTTGCACCTACCTGCTCCTTGATCAGTTTACGCTGACCGGATGTCAGATGCTCAAAATAACGGTTCATTGCCGTATAACCACAGTACGGGCAGGATACTACATTGTATTTTAAGGTATCAATATACTCAAAACGTGGGCGCAGATCCAGATCCGGCTCTTTTCTCTTGACACGGCCATTTTTAATGATCTTGGTCTTAAATACCTTGTCACAGACCGTACAACGGATCGCTTTGTCTAACAGAAAACTATCCTCTTCCGGGATTTCTTCCTTTGCCGCACCTTCGCCTTGGGTAGCTGCTTTTTTCTCTTCCTCAAAAAGGTTTGTTGTATCGTCCGCCTTAATTCCAAACTTTTCTAATCCAGCAAATAAATTCATAGTACACCTCATTTCTGGAGCGTCTTGCGACAGAAGAAATACTTTGTGACGCTCCGGCACAAAATACCAATGCTCCTCTACGCAGTCGGTAATTTAAAAGAACTCTTCAAAGATACGATCCGGTTAAATACCAGATGATCCGGTGCGGAATCCTTTGCATCCACACAGAAAAATCCCTGTCTTACAAACTGGAAGCTGTCATATGCTTTCGCATCTTTTACATTTTCTTCGATCTTGCAGTTCTTTAACACGGTCAGTGAGTTCGGGTTTAAATTGAGACTTCCATCCTCATTGTATACACCCTTTTCCTCATCTACGATATTTTCGTAGAGACGTACTTCTGCATCCAGTGCATGTGCTGCAGATACCCACTGGATCGTTCCTTTTACTTTTCTGCCATCCGGGCTGTTTCCGCCTTTGGATGCAGGATCATAGGTACAGTGGATCTCGGTTACTTTTCCGTTTTCATCCTTAATAAAGCTGTTGCATGTGACAAAATAAGCATTCATCAGACGCACTTCATTGCCTGGGAACATACGGAAATATTTTTTCGGCGGCTCTTCCATAAAGTCTTCCCTGTCAATATAAATCTCTCTGGAGAATGGTACCTTACGGCTGCCAAGTGCCTCATTTTCAAGGTTATTTACAACATCCAAATACTCTGTCTCGCCTTCCGGATAGTTGTCGATCACAACTTTTACCGGGTCTAAGATTGCCATCATACGAGGCTTTTTCATTTTTAAGTCCTCGCGGATGCAGTACTCTAACATCGCATAATCAACGGAACTGTTTGCTTTGGAGATACCACATAATTCTACAAACATTTTTAAAGACTCTGGTGTAAATCCTCTTCTGCGTAATGCAGCAATGGAAACCAGACGTGGATCATCCCAGCCGTCTACAATCCCTTCCTCTACCAGACGTTTGATGTATCTCTTTCCGGTAACAACATTGGTCAGGTACAGTTTTGCAAACTCGATCTGTCTTGGAGGCATCTCCTCTTTATCTGGAATCATGTCACAGCCCACTTCATCAATGACCCAGTTATAGAGCGGTCTGTGATCCTCAAACTCAAGGGTACAGATTGAATGGGTAATTCCCTCGATCGCATCCTCGATCGGATGCGCAAAATCATACATCGGGTAAATGCACCATTTATCTCTGGTTCTGTGATGATTCATATGAGCAACACGGTAGATGACCGGATCTCTCATGTTGATATTGGATGATGTCATATCGATCTTGGCACGCAGAACTTTTTCTCCGTCTGCAAATTTGCCGTTTTTCATATCTTCAAACAGTGCTAAATTTTCTTCTACGCTGCGGTCCGCAGACGGGTCTTTCTTTCCCGGCTCAGTTAAAGTACCACGGTACTCGCGGATCTCATCTGCATTCAGATCAGATACATATGCTTTTCCTTTTTTGATCAGTTTTACAGCGGCTTCATACATCTGATCAAAATAATCGGATGCAAAAAACAGTCTGTCTTCCCAGTCTGCTCCCAGCCATTTGATATCCTCTTTGATTGCCTCTACGAACTCTGTCTTTTCTTTGGTTGGGTTGGTGTCATCAAACCGCAGGTTAAATTTTCCATTGTATTTCTGTGCAAGCCCGGAATTTAAAAGAATAGACTTTGCATGTCCGATATGAAGGTAACCGTTTGGTTCCGGTGGAAATCTGGTATGAACAACCTTGCAATGTCCCTCCTCTATATCTTTGTCAATCATCTGTTCAATAAAATTCTTTGAGACATTTTCGTTTTCCATAATGCCTGCGTCCTCCTCAAATCTGCCTTATTCCTCTTATAAGCTGTATTTTTCTTTTTGTTCCTCCAGAAATTCCGGGGTATCAAAATAATCGATCTTCATTGCATGTTTTACTTCGGAAAGGGTCTTTGCAGCCTGCTCTCTTGCAGTCTCACTGCCTTTCTTTAAAATGTCATAGACATCTTCGATACGATTTTCATATTCTTTTCTGCGTGCACGGATCGGTGAAAGTTCTTCCTGCATTACATTGTTTAAGAACTTCTTGACTTTTACGTCACCGAGTCCCCCTCTGGTGTAATGATCTTTTAATTCCTGCAGGCAGCTGTACTCCGGCAGATATTCTGCGAAATGAGCATCGTTACAGAATGCATCCAGATAGGTAAATACGGTATTGCCCTCCAGATTGCCCGGATCCTCGATCCTGATATGGTTGGGATCGGTAAACATGGACATGATCTTTTTCTTCACTTCTGTTTCCGGTTCTGACAGATAAATGCAGTTTCCAAGTGACTTACTCATCTTTGCCTTACCATCAGTGCCCGGAAGCCGCAGACATGCCTTATTATCCGGCAGTAAGATCTGCGGATCGGTAAGGGTCTCTCCGTATACGGCATTAAATTTATGCACGATCTCTTTGGTCTGCTCTAGCATCGGCATCTGGTCTTCCCCAACCGGAACGGTTGTCGCGTGGAATGCGGTAATATCCGCAGCCTGGCTGATCGGATAGTTAAAAAATCCAACTGGAATACTTGCCTCAAAATTACGCATCTGGATCTCTGCCTTTACGGTCGGATTTCGCTGTAATCTTGAAACGGTAACCAGATTCATGTAATAAAAGGTCAGCTCCGTCAGCTCCGTCACATAAGACTGGATAAAGATATTGGACTTTGCCGGATCGATCCCAACGGAAAGATAATCCAGTGCCACCTCCATGATATTGTCGCGAACCTTTGCCGGATTATCTGCATTATCCGTCAATGCCTGTGCATCTGCGATCATTATAAAAATCTTATCAAAATCACCTGTATTCTGAAGTTCTACTCTTCTCTTTAAAGAACCTACATAATGCCCTACATGGAGTTTTCCTGTTGGGCGGTCTCCTGTTAAAATAATTTTTTCTGCCATGATTATTCCCCTGTCAAATTTTTTCCTTTGTCTATTATACACGTTTTAGACAGGTGCTTCAACGTCTTTTTCCCCTAAATGCGAATGAACTCTCCGACGTAACAGTTCCGGCTCTAACGGAGACAGCAAAAGGTCTGTTACGACACCGGAATTTAATGCAGTCTTCATCTGTTCCAGATTACCCTCCTCACAGATTGCAACCACCGGTATTCCTGCAAATTCTGGGATTTCGCGCACAATCTCCCAGATGGCTTTTCCCTCTTTCTCTGTACTTGAAGCATCCGCATAAAAGACGATCTTTTTGCCTTTGCCCTGCTCTATGCGTTCCTCCAGGCTCTCCTTTGATGATACATCAACCACTTTTACATAGCTGCCGAGAACATACTCTATCGTACTGTGGATATTTCTGGATGTACTCCAGACGATCGCCAGCACATTGCTCTCCTCTTCCGCCGTTATCTTATGACCGAGCTCCGTCATTCTCGCTTTTCCTTCTTTTTTGGAAGCAAGCAATGCAGCATCCGCCTCCTGGAACAGGGTCTGGTAATCGGTTTCCATACCTTCTGAAAATGCAAGTCCAATGCTGACGGTCACGTTTTCCGGTATGGAAAGCTCTCTTTTATATTTCATGACACGGATGATCTCTTCTGCTTTCTGGCGCGCCAGCTCATGATTTGTAATATTACGCATCAGAACAACAAACTCATCGCCTCCGATCCTTCCGACGAAATCAGAACGTTCAAAATTGGCGGACAATAAGTCTGCGATCGCACAGATCGTATGATCTCCCATCTGATGTCCATAGAGATCATTGACCGCTTTGAAATTGTCAATATCAACCACCAGCATCGCATGGTCTTCTCCACTTCCATGCTGTAATACTTCGTCGCACAGGCGTTGCACGGTTGCTTTATTGAGCAGTCCTGTCATCTCATCATTTTCTGCCTTGATCTGCCATTCCTGCTGTTCTTTTTTCAGCATGTCATAACGCCGTCTGGATTTTAGCACGTTATAGATACGGGCGATCGCGATTTCTGCATTGACCGGCTTTAAAATAAATTCGTTTACACCAAGCTCAAAGGTTGTGATCTGATCCTCTACCGACTCACTCATGGTCAGTACAATAACTGGAATTTCCCGGAATATTGCCGAATTTTGTCTTCTCCTCAGCACCTCAAATCCATCAATTCCAGGCATAACAAGATCCAACAGCACAATATCGATTTTCCCCTTGCTGTGCTCTATGATATCCAGACACTCCTGCCCGCCGGATGCTTCGATCACCTGAAACGATTCTTTTAAGCTTTCCTTTAAGATCATCCTTTGTAATTTTGAATCATCTACCACCAATACCGTGCCGTTCATGTATCTTCCCCCGCGTGTATTTCATTTGTAGTTATCTTTTTCGTGTCTAATGCGTATAATCTAGTTATAATATCGGCACTTCAAAAGAAAAACTGAATAGCTACGGCACACTTTCTCTAAAATCAGGTACGAAAAACAGAGATAATACCTCTGTCATTGCATGCTTTTAACACTGCCACTCCAAGCGGCACCAGAAATAATCCGATGATCCCGAAAAGTTTTAACCCGATCAGCATACAGGGAAGCATAACGACCGGGGAAAGTCCCATCTGATGTCCCACCAGTTTGGGCTCTACGATATTTCTCACGATCGTGATGATCAGATACAGTGCCCCGATCCCGGTCCCCATTCTGACATTCCCTGCCGCAACCGCGATCACTGCCCAGGGGATCAGTACCGTACCTGTCCCCAGCACCGGAAGGATATCTAGTACAGCGATCACAAACGCAAGCACCACTGCCCGTTTTACGCCAAGCAGGAACAGTCCAAAACACAGTTCCAGAAATGTCATCCCAAAGATCAGGCAGTAGGAGCCAAAACATTTCCCTAATGTTCCTGTCACATACCCCTTTCCGTCTACCAACAGTCTCTGGTATTCCTCCGGCACCTGCTTTTTTAAAAAATCAAAAATCTTGTGAAATTCCAGTTCCATAAAAACGGTCGCGATCACAGTGATCAGCATATTCATAAACAGCCCCGGCAAACCCGCCGCCATACTTGAGATCCCATCCATCAGACCTCCCGACATGCCTAAAAATAAGGTTCCGATCCGTTCGGTTTCCTTCCCGGACTGTTTTTCATACGCCGGCAACAGCTCTGTTACTGGAATGGTATGCTCCAGCCACCGGAAAAACCTCTGCAAGATTGGAATGACCGTTTCCACAAAAAAAGCGGAGATATCGGCGATCGTATCATAAAGCAGATACATTAAACGGCTGCCAAGCAGATAGACAGCAACCCCCAGTAACACATAAAATCCAATGACCAGAATGACCGAGATAAAATTTCTACAGATCCCGGTCTGCTTTGCCACAAAATCAACCGGAGATGCCAGCAGCCACGCAACTGCAAAAGCAAGTACAAAAGGCAGCAGGATGGAACCTGCCGCCTTTAGGAATAGGAACGCGATCAAAATCCACACGCTCCAGAACGCTATACTGATCAAAAATTCTTTCTGTTTTTGAATTTTTATTTCTCTCTTCATTGTGCTGCCCGCTCCTTCACTCATCATCTTACAATAGTTTATCCAGTTTCGGGCAGAACATTCTTTATTTTTCAGAAAGAAATCTTATTATGCCATCTCCTGATCCAGTTTTAAAATATAGATACTGTTTGGCTTGTCTACTTTAATCGGTGCACCTGTCTGCAGGGAATAGCCACCTTCATAGTTGATCACATAAGACACGATCTCGTTGGATGCGTTGTTTAAGGTAAGATAATGTTTCTCATCCGGATAGATGGCAAGCATCTTCGGATAGTCACTGTCTACCTTGGTACGGAATGCTTCTGTGAGCATGCCGCTTGTCTCATCCACAGAAAATACAACTGCAGAATTAACACCTGCATTCGAACAGAATAAGTATTTGCCGCTCTTTGACATCTCCATGCCGGAAGCAGAACAGATATCCTCGTCATCCACGTATTCTGTGGAGATCGTCTGTATTTTTTCAAATACCGGCTCATCATTTACAACATCATATTTGTATACTTCTACTACATTTAATAATTCATATAAAATGTAGGCAAATTTGCCATTACGTGAGAAACGGATCATACGCGGTGCAGAATCGAGCGGTCCACGGATGATATCGATCAGTTTTAATTTTCCAAACTCATAGTCTACTTTATAGATACGAACCTGATCCAGTCCATTATCTACTGCGCATAAAAACTTCTGATCCGGGGTCAGTTTTACACAATCCACATGTGGCACACTGTTATGTCTGTCACTGACACGACCGGTTCCCTTATGAAACAGTCCATCTGCTATGTCGCCAATACTGCCGTCTTTCTCTAGTCTCATCATGCTGACACGGCCATCGTGATGTCCTCCAACAAAGAGGAAACGATTTTTATCATCTACCTCTACATAGCATCCTCTCATACCACCGATCCACTGTTTGTTGACCGGCTCTAAATCTCCATCCGGCAGGATACGGAATGACTCCACCCCCTCATCTGCGATCGAATACAGATGTTTCTTGTCCTTGGATACCACAAGGTCGGACGGATTGTTGATCGGTACTACTTTCCGCTCTTTCAGCTGACCTTCTGCCACGTCTACGTCATAGATATGGATTCCTACACTATTCTCATGGGTATATGTGCCCACATATGCAACATACTTTTCCTGTTTCATAGTAATCACCCTCCTACTCTTTTCTTCGCAAAATATCATATTGGTCTAACGGCTGTCCTAAATTGATATATAACACCTGCTTTGGATGCGGTGCTGACTCCATTGCATTGCCTTCCTCATCGAAAATCTCCTGTACGGTAACCGTAAGATTGTCTCCGTTCGGTTTCATTACTTCGATTTCCTCGCCTACCGAGAATTTGTTTCTCTGTTCGATCCGGTAACGCCCATTGGCATCCGGTTCCCCTACGATCCCAAGATACGTGTACTCTTTCAGATAGGTATTGCTGTCATAGATCTGCGCTTCCTCTGAAGGCTTTCCGAAGAAAAATCCGGTTGTAAACTGTCGATATGTGCAGTTTGAAATCTGATCCAGATACCATGGCAGATGTTCCCGATAGAGTTCTGGCGATACCTTGTAATCATCGATCGCCTTCCGGTAGGTTCTTGCTACCGTTGCCACATATAGTGCTGTTTTCATTCTACCCTCTATTTTAAAACTGTCAATACCCGATTCCATTAATTCCGGAATGTGGTCGATCATGCAAAGATCCTTGGAGTTGAAAATGTAGGTACCTCTCTCATTTTCATAAACCGGCAGATACTCGCCCGGTCTGCTCTCCTCCACCACTGCATATTTCCAGCGGCATGGATGTGTGCAGGCTCCCTGATTGGCATCTCTTCCTGTAAAATAATTGGACAACAGGCATCTTCCTGAGTAGGAGATACACATTGCTCCATGGATAAAGGTCTCAATCTCAAGATCATCCGGGATGTGTGCACGGATCTCTTTGATCTCTGCCAAGGATAATTCCCGCGCTGAAACCACTCGTTTTGCTCCTAACTGCTGCCAGAACAGATAGGTTGCATAGTTTGTATTATTTGCCTGTGTGCTGACGTGGCGTTCGATTTCCGGACATACTTCTTTTGCAAGCATAAACATACCCGGATCTGAAATGATCAGCGCATCCGGTTTTATCTCACGAAGTTCCTCAAAGTAAGCTCTCGCACCCTCTAAATCGTCATTGTGCGCCAGGATGTTTGCGGTGATATATACCTTCACATCATGCGCATGTGCAAATGCGATCCCCTCTTTGATCTCCTCCATTGAGAAATTTTTTGCTTTTGCCCGAAGTCCAAATGCCTCTCCACCGATATAAACTGCATCCGCTCCGAAAATGACTGCTATCTTTAATACCTCTAAGCTGCTTGCCGGTACCAACAACTCCGGTCTTCTCATACTATCTGTCCTTTCTATTGCCCGTTATCTGCGTGAACTTACCGTAATACCATCCCCGATCGGCAGAACTGCCGTTACCAGGTCATCTCTGTGGGTCAGTTCATACAGATAATCGCGCATCCGTTTGTGGATCGTCCGATTTCTTCTGGTCACGATAAACCGCGACTCAATGATCGTTCCATCCTGTAATACATTATCGGAAACCAGCACTCCCTGTTCTCCTAACAGGCGGATGATATCCGGCAGGAAATGGATATACTGTCCCTTTGCCGCATCCATGAAAATAAAATCGTATGGTTCGTCCAACGTTTTTAAAACCTCTGCGGCGTCACCCTCAAGCAGTGTGATCTGTTTTTCTTTTCCCGCACGTTTGAAATTTTCTCTCGCAATGGGGATCCTTTTCTCGTAATTTTCTATTGTTGTGATCTCACAGCGGACCGGATCATATTCTGTCATCAGGATCGCGGAAAATCCAACTGCCGTCCCCACCTCTAAAATGCGAAGCGGGCGTTTTACGGCAAGCAGCATCTTTAAAAACTGCTGCATTTCTTTTCTTATGATCGGCACATAAGCTTCTATGGCTTCCTGCTCAATCTGCTCCAGGATCGGTGTATTTCCGGTGTCCAGAGAGTTGATATAGGTAACCAGCCTTTCATCTACAATCACGGTGTCACATCTCCCATTCCGTTTTCTGGTATTTCTGTTTCAAACGAAGTATCTTCGGTCATTTCCGATGGCTCTTCTGTCTCCGTCTCTGCCTCTGGAACGGTCGACATGATCACCATCATCTCTTTTGCCGTCATGGACGTATTTAACGTGTAAGTGCCTGCTTTTATCTTGCCTGTGTACGCGGACAATTTTAACTGTGCCAAAAACAGTTTGCCATCACGTACCAATCCCTTTTTTTCCAGTAAATTTCCAATATCGCTCTCAGACATATCAGATGTGATCTCTACCAGTTTATCCGTCCCCGGCTCTGCCTCCACCGGCTGCTCAGTAAAGACACGATATCCAAAGTCATAGCAGAATGTGCCTAATTTTACAAGGCACAATACCACTACAAGCAACATTAAAATAGAAAAGCTGAATCTGACAAATTTAAAAACAATCTTGTTCAAGCTCATCGCCGTCCCTCTCTTACACTTCCATGATGATCGGCATGATCATCGGTCTTCTCTTGGTCTCTTTCCATACAAAATCGCCAAGGGAATCTTTGATTTCATTCTTGATCTTACCCCAGTCTGTAATACCACGATCCATGCAGTACTGCATTTTATCGTCTAACAGGTGTTTTGCTTCTTCCATCAGACTCTCTGCGCCTCTGACATAAACGAAACCACGGGATACGATATCCGGTCCTGCCAGAAGCTGTCCAGAACCACTTTCCAGTGTAAGCACAACGATGATGATTCCGTCTTCTGCCAGATGCTGTCTGTCACGCAATACGATATTGCCGACATCCCCGACACCGAGACCATCTACCATGATGTCTCCTACATGGACTTTTCCGGTCACTTCCGCACTCTCATCATCCAGTTCCAATACATCTCCGGATGAAAGAATAAAGATGTTATCCTTGGAAATGCCAAGTTCTTCTGCCACTCTCGCCTGTGCTAACAGGTGACGATACTCTCCATGCACCGGTACGGAATATTTAGGTTTTACCAGAGAGTAGATCAGTTTGATCTCTTCCTGGCAGGCGTGTCCGGATACATGGACATCCTGGAAGATCACATTTGCACCCTTCATGGAAAGTTCATTGATGATGCCGGAAACTGCTTTTTCATTTCCCGGGATCGGGTTAGAGCTTAACACGATCGTATCGTTTGGCTTAATGGTTACTTTTTTGTGCATACCGGATGCCATACGGGAAAGTGCCGCCATGGATTCTCCCTGACTTCCTGTTGTGATCAGAACGGTCTTCTCATCCGGATAATTTTTCAGTTCTTCAATATCGATCAGTGTATTCTCCGGGATATTGATATAGCCGAGTTCCGAAGCAATGCCAATGATATTTACCATACTTCTTCCCTCTACGACTACTTTTCTGCCATATTTATAAGCTGTGTTGATGATCTGCTGCACACGGTCTACATTGGATGCAAACGTTGCAATAATGATCCTTGTATTCTTGTGATCTGCAAAGATCTCATCAAACGTCTTTCCAACCGTCCGCTCTGACATCGTAAATCCTGGGCGTTCTGCGTTGGTACTGTCGCACAGAAGTGCAAGCACACCCTTTTTACCGATCTCTCCAAAACGCTGTAAGTCGATCGCATCTCCAAATACCGGTGTGTAATCTACTTTAAAATCTCCGGTATGGACTACGATACCTGCCGGTGAATAAATAGCAAGTGCCGCTGCATCCTGGATACTGTGGTTTGTCTTGATAAATTCCACGCGGAAACAGCCCAGATTGATGTGCTGTCCGTATTTGACTACTTTACGTTTTACTTTTGTGAGCATATTGTGCTCTTTTAATTTGTGTTCAATGATGCCGATGGTCAGCTTTGTCGCATAGATCGGTACATTTACCTCTTTTAGTACATAAGGGATTGCTCCGATATGATCCTCATGTCCGTGAGTAATGAAAAATCCCTTTACTTTGTCAATGTTATCTTTCAAATATGTGACATCCGGAATGACAAGGTCAATACCGTACATGTCGTCTTCCGGGAAAGAAAGACCGCAGTCTACTACGATAATGCTGTCTTCATATTCAAAAGCAGTGATGTTCATTCCGATCTGTTCTAATCCGCCCAGTGGAATGATCTTCAGCTTTGAAGTTTTTTCTTTCTTCAATCCTTTACCTCCATTATTATTTTTTTTCCGCTCGCTATATTTTTTATCATTTGCCTTGACTTCTTTACTGGTTTTTGTCTTTGCTCTTCCAGTTGTTCTCGTCCTGCGCACTTCTTTTTTTTCTTCCGTTTTTACTTCTTCTGTTTTTACTTCTTTTATCTCTTCCATTTTCAGTTCTTCGTTTTTCATTTCATTATCTTTCGTACTCAATGTCCGTATCCTCAACTAATTCCGCAAATATTTTCCCAACTGCAGCTAACTCGGTATCGTCTTCTACCATCTCGTAGCAGACTTCCTCTCCCTCTGTGGCAACTTCTTTTAAGAGATAGGCATCACAGTCGCCGTCCTCTTCCTCTGTAGCAAGAAGATACCGCATTCCGTTCACCTGAGTCTCTTCCAATACAAAAAGAGAGATTTCTTCTTTTGTATCAGGATCTACAAATGTTACTTTTTCCATTTACCTTTCATTTCCTTCCGTTCCTATTTGATTTGCCCATGTTTTTGCATTAAGCATCCTTGTGGTATGAAAGATAGTCCAGATATCCCTGTAAAATAAAAACAGCCGCAATCTCATCCACATACTTCTTGCGGTCTTCTCTCCGGATACCGGACTCCATCATATGCTTATCTGCTGAAACTGTCGTCAGACGCTCGTCCCAAAGTACTACTTCAAGCCCCGTACGTCTCTCCAACATTTCTTTAAACTCTTTCGTCTTTTCGCAACGCTCTCCCTCTGAATTATTCATATTTTTCGGGAAACCAAGCACAATACGCTCCACCTGATATTCTGTTATGATCTGTTCAATCCGCGCTAACGTTTGGCGCAGTTTATTAGGAGACTGTCGTCTTACGATTTCCAGTCCCTGTGCTGTCAACAACAGCTCGTCACTGACTGCCACGCCGACAGTCTTCGAGCCAAAATCCAATCCTAAAATCCGCATACTCTCTCCGTTACTACGCCCAACGATTGTTTTTGATATAAGATTTTAATATCTCTTCTACCAATTCGTCACGCTCTACCTTCATAATCAGGCTTCTTGCATTATTATGGCTGGTAATATAAGTAGGATCTCCAGACATAATATATCCAACAATCTGATTTACCGGATTATAGCCTTTCTCACTCAGTGCATGATATACAATCTCCAAGATATCGCCCACTTTGAGTTCCGGTTCTTTTTCCACTTTAAAATACTGTGTATTATTGATATTCTGCATATTTGTCACGCCCTTATACCTGCTTAAAAGCATTGCTGTATATTATTCTAATATAGTTTGTCCTAAAATTCAACCATAAGTTCAAGAACTCCATCCGTCAGTTGTCCTTTGATAGTTCCTGTCACAAACTGATTTGCAAGATTTTCCGTCGTCTCCACCGCTACCTTGACATACTCTTTTGTGTACCCGGTAAAGTAGGTTTTTCCATTCCACTCCATTGCTTCTTCCAAAAGCACAGTAACCTGTTTTCCAACGTAATCCATACGGAACTGGTCTGACATTTTCTTCTCAAGTTCCAAAAGGATAGCACTGCGTCTGGTCTTTTCCTGCTCATCTACCTGATCCGGCATCACTGCCGCTTTCGTTCCCTCTCTCTTCGAATATTTAAAGATGTGCATTTCATAAAAATGGATCCGCTCTAAATATTCCCTTGTCATCTGAAACTCTTCTTCCGTCTCGCCCGGGAAGCCTACGATCACATCCGTAGTGATCGCCGGATGGGAAAAATACTTCCGCAGCAATACGCAGCCTGCCTCGTATTCTTTGGTATCATAACGGCGATTCATTCTTTTTAATACCGTATCGCAGCCGCTCTGTAAGGAAAGATGGAAATGTGGACAGATCTTTTCCAATTCCGATAAGCGTTTTACAAAATCCTCGGTCACGATCCGTGGTTCGAGACTGCCCAGTCTGATGCGTTTGATCTGTTCCACGCCATGCACCAGTTCGATCAGATGCAGCAGATCATCTCCGGTGTCCACTCCATAGGAACTCAGATGGATCCCGGTAAGCACAACCTCCTGATATCCATGCGCCGCCAGCCGCTCCACTTCCGCCAGAACATCTTCTGCCTTTCTGCTTCTGACCCTGCCCCTTGCAAATGGGATGATACAATAACTGCAGAACTGATTGCATCCATCCTGCACTTTTAAGAACGCTCTGGTATGTTCTGCGGTCTTCTCCAGATGAAGCTCCTCGTAATCCTGTTTGACATGGTTGATATCAACCACTTCATTTACTTTTTCTGTTTCATTTCCCTGTCTCTTTTTTTCATATGCTTCGATTGCATCCAGAAGCATATGTTTTTTATTATTTCCGATCACAATATCGATGCTTTCATCTAATGCTGCTTCATCCTCTTTGGTCTGCACATAACATCCAGCTGCAATTACAATTGCCTCCGGGTTTGTCTTTTTTGCTTTATGAAGCATCTGTCTGGATTTACGGTCAGCCATGTTCGTCACGGAGCAGGTATTGATCACATAAACATCTGCCATTTCATGGAACGGCACGATCTCATAACCTGCCTGTTCTAAGATCTGCTGCATGGCTTCTGTCTCGTATGCGTTCACTTTACATCCCAGATTATGTAACGCCGCTTTTTTCATTTCATCCCTCCATTTACTGTTGACTTTTCCATAAAAAACCTTTAGTATAAAAGTAACTTGATTAGTTAATCTTAAGGAGGTTTTTCGCTATGAGAACAGTACAGATTTCTTTAAATTCCATCGACAAAGTAAAATCCTTTGTCAACGCTATTACACAGTATGAATTTGATTTCGATTTAATCTCTGGCAGATACGTGATCGATGCAAAATCTATCATGGGTATCTTCAGCTTAGATTTATCCAAACCAATCGATTTAGCAATCCATGCTGAGAGCAATATCGATGAGATCATGGAAACATTAAAACCATATTTGATCTAATGATTTTGTATTTCCAGAAAAAGCCACAGATTTTCATCTGTGGTTTTCTTTTTCTCATTTCTGCATGAAGTGACGCATCGCTTACGCTTCGATGCGGATCACTTCTACGGTATCGATTGCTTCCTGCATCAGGGCATCGATCTTTTCATCCAACTTCTTCTCATCATTGTGGATAACATTCAGACTTGGTTTTGTCACCGGATGTTTTGCCACGAAGATCGTACAGCAATCCTCATACGGTAAAATTGAAGTCTCATAGGCATCGATCTTTTCTGAGATCTCAACAATCTCCTGTTTGTCAAAGCCGATCAGCGGACGGTATACCGGCATCGTACATACTTCATTGGTTGCCGCTAATGACCGCATGGTCTGGCTTGCAACCTGTCCGATACTCTCTCCTGTGATCAGTCCCAGGCACTTATTTTCTTTTGCGAAATGCTCTGCCAGCTTCATCATATAACGGCGCATGATGATCGTCAGCTCCTCATGCGGGCACTGCTCATAAATATAGAGCTGGATATCGGTAAAGTTGACCACATGCAGCTGGATCGGACCGGAATATTTTGCAACGATCTTTGCCAGGTCAATGACTTTCTGTTTTGCACGCTCTGACGTATATGGCGGTGCATGAAAATAGGTTGCATCAATGCAGACACCTCTTTTGGCGATCATATAACCTGCAACCGGGCTGTCGATTCCCCCGGAAAGTAAAAGCATTGCTTTTCCATTTGTGCCAACCGGCATACCTCCCGGTCCCGGGATTACAGTAGAATACAGATTGATCTGGCTGCGGATCTCAATGTTGATCATTACATCCGGATGATGCACATCTACTTTTAATTCCAGATATGCCTCTAAAAGTTTCTCTCCGATCTTCGCATTGATCTCCATCGATTCCAGTGGATAATTTTTTCTCGCACGTCTTGCATTTACCTTAAAGGTAAAGTTCTTATCCGGGTATGCCATATCAATGTAACGGATCACCTCTTCTGCAAGGCGGTCAAATCCTTCGTCCTCTAAAATGACAACCGGACAGATACCGACGATACCAAAGACACATTTGAGTGCCTCGATCGCCTCGTCATAATCAAATTCTCCCTCAGTCTCCACATAGATACGTCCCTGCTCTTTGCGGATGCGGAATGTGCCATCTACCTTTTTCAATGCCTGGTTCATCTGGCTGACCAGTGCATCCTCAAACAGATAACGGTTTTTTCCCTTGATCGCAATTTCTGCATATTTAATTAAAAATGCTTTATACATAATTTCCTCCATAAAAGCCATTTAATGGCGTGTAAACTTTCTGCGGAACGGCACGATCTCTTTTAATGCCGCGATCGCATAATCAATCTCCTCCGGTGTCGTCTCTGCACAGAAACTGAAACGGATCGTACTCTCTAACCGGTCTTTTGGCAGACCGATGCCCTGTAATGTCTTACTCGGTGCCGGTTTGTTGGAAGAACAGGCACTTCCCGCTGAAACATAGATTTCTTTTTCCTCTAAGGAATGTAATAACACTTCGCTCCGCACTCCGGGGATCGTCACACTGACGATATGTGGTGCTGAATCACGTCCTGTCTTTCCATTTATGGTCACATCCTCGATCTGTGTCACCCCTTCAATGAAACGGCTTTTCATCTCATAGAGATGATCGATCTTTTCTTCAAAATGCGTATAGATCTCTTCTGCAGCTACACCAAGCGCTGCCGCCGCCGGTACATTTTCAGTTCCGGAACGCATTCCTTTTTGCTGTCCGCCGCCAAATAAGATCGGTTTTATCTTTGTTTTATCCTTTACATACAAAAAACCGGAACCTTTGGGTCCGTGTATCTTATGTCCGCTGACTGATAACAGGTCAATGCCCATTTTCTTCGGATAAATACGATATTTTCCATATGCCTGGATCGCATCGACATGCAACAGGGTTTTCGGATTTTTCGCTTTTATGATCTTTGCTGCTTCTTCAATCGGTTCTACTGCACCGATCTCGTTGTTTACCATCATAAGCGAAACCAGGATCGTATCTTCCCGCACCGCTTCCTGTAACTGCTCCAATGAGATCAATCCATCATGGTCTACTTTCAGGTAAGTAATCTCAAATCCCTGTTCCTCTAAATATGCCATAACAGCCGATACCGAAGCATGTTCGATCGCAGTCGTAATGATATGGTTTCCTGCTCGTTTATTGGCAAGTGCCGTTCCAATGATCGCCAGATTGTTGGATTCGGTTCCACCTGATGTAAAATAGATCTCTTTTTCCTCTGCTTTTAATGTTTTGGCGATCTGTTCTTTTGCTCTGCGGATATAACCTTCCGCAACCATTCCCATGGTATGGAGTGAGGACGGATTTCCATAATCCTCCATCAGAACTTTTACCATGATATCCCGCGCCCGCTCACTGCAGCGGGTCGTCGCTGAATTATCTAAATATGCCTGCATTCTTTTTCACTCTTTCTTTTATGAATCCAACTGATAGGTCAGGATCGACAGCATTGCAAGTCCCGCTGTCTCCGTGCGCAAAATACGTCTTCCAAGGGATAACAGCGCCATGTCATGGCTTTTTGCCAGAGCGATCTCATCCTCTGCAAATCCGCCCTCCGGTCCGATAAAGATACCGATGGACTGCCCCGGTCTGATGCCTTCCACCACGCTTTTTGTTGCCTCCATGCCACGTTCATTTTCATAAGGCACCAATACCACATCCAGCTGTGCTGCCAGAGAAATGGCATCCTCATAGCGAAGCGGCATCTCAACGGTCGGGATCAGACTGCGCTTTGACTGCTTTGCTGCACTTTTAGCGATCTCCTGCCAGCGTTTTACTTTATTTTCTGCCTTTTTTGCATCCAGTTTTACGACACAGTTTTTCATTGCCACCGGAACGATCTGATAGGCACCAAGTTCGACTGCTTTCTGGATGATCAGTTCCATCTTGTCACTCTTTGGGAGTCCCTGAAACAGATAGATCTTGTTTGGCAGCTCGGTCCCTTCGGTCAGTTCTTCTACGATCTCTGCCCGCACCGACTCTTCCCGAAGCTCTGTAATACAGCAAAAATAATTTTTCCCATTTTCTGTGCTGACACGCACTTTTTCTCCCGGTTTCATACGAAGTACATTTTTTATGTGATTGACATCGCTGCCCTCGATCAGCACCTCGCCATCCATCACCTGTGAATCATCGATAAAGAACTGATACATGTAACTCCTGCTAACCTCCATTCCAGAATCTTTACGCAATATTCTCTATTTGTCTTTGCGTGCTGTGATATTGACCCATTCTCCCTGATGGTTGATCTCCACTACAGTAAGTCCTGCCTTTTCGATCGCTTCTTTTACCGCATCTTCCTTGAAATCAATAATTCCGGAAGTAATAAAATAGCCGCCTTTTTTCAGTCTTGCCGGGATCACCGGTGCCATTGGGATAATGACATCCGCAAGGATATTTGCCACAACAATGTCGTAACACTCTGTTCCGACTTTTTCCTGCAATTCAGTGTCATCGATCAGATTTCCGACATAGAAAGTTCCTTTTGAAAGGTCTAAATGATTGACCTGCATATTATCTCTCGTCGATGTCATGCAGTCCGCATCCAGATCGGTTCCGACTACCTCGCTGGCACCCAGTTTCAATGCCACAATAGATAAAATACCGCTTCCGCATCCGACATCAAGTACCTTTGGTGTGGTTCCAGGAATATATTTTAATAACTGGCGGATACAAAGCTGTGTTGTTTCATGCTTTCCGGTACCAAACGATACGCCCGGATCGATCTCGATCAGAAACTTGTCCTTATCCTCTTCTTTTAATTCTTCCCAGGTCGGTTTGATCAGAATATCATCAATATAGAAAGAAGAAAAGAATTTCTTCCAGTTATTGATCCAGTCCAGATCCTCGGTCTGATCCGATGTGATCACGCCGGTTCCGACGTCCACGATCTTACGCAGCTCTTCGAGTTCGGTCTTGACCTGTTTTAACAGCTCCGTATAATCCTCTCCATTGTCTTCCAGATAAAAGCTGACATAACTCACACCATCATCCGGTGGCAGTTCCGGCAGAAAATCGATAAACATATCTGCCTGATCCTGTTTGGATAACGGTATCTTATCCTCGATCTCTACACCCTCAATGCCCAGTTCCATCAACATGGAGCTCATGAAATCTTCTGCTGCTGTTGTTGTTTCAATGGTATACTTATTCCACTTCATATATCTTCCTCATCTCATCTGTTATCGTTCACGCATTTCTCCGTTTACACATAGCTATGAGACATCATAACACATTCCTTTTATTTTTGCAAAAAAGATATTTTTTAACTCCAAATTTTTTTGCCCTAACTCTTGCAACTGCTCCGTCTTTCTTCTAAAATAGAGTTCAGTACAACGATTATTTATCATTACAGGAGGATACCATGGAGAAAATTGCAAGTTTTACCATTGACCACATAAAATTACAGCCAGGTGTTTATGTATCAAGAAAAGATCAGGTGGGTGCCGAGACGATCACCACTTTTGATCTGCGTATGACATCCCCAAACGAGGAACCGGTCATGAATACCGCTGAAATGCACACCATCGAACACCTTGCAGCCACCTTTTTAAGAAATCATCCCGTTTACAAGGACAAGACCATCTACTTTGGTCCGATGGGATGCCGTACCGGTTTCTATCTGCTTTTAGCCGGTGATTACGAATCCAAAGACATCGTTCCGCTTATGCTCGAATTGTTTGAATTTATCCGCGACTTTAAAGGCGATGTACCGGGTGCTTCTCCAAAAGACTGTGGAAACTATCTGGATATGAATTTAGGCATGGCAAACTATCTCGCCAACCGTTATTTAGAGCAGACGTTATACCACATTGATGAGGCACATCTGATCTATCCGGCATAAAATTTTATTCTGTGAATCAAAAAAGGTTTTGGTCATTTTGTCTGACCAAAACCTTTTTATTCATAATAATAAAATGTTCGCGGAGCGTGCATTCTATTATTGTTCGTATTTTTTACTCAGCCTATCGTATTCCCGGTTGATTTCCTGTATCATAGCGGTATCTCCCGCCAGATTATCCGGATGATAAATCTTTAAAAGTTCTTTATAGCCGCGTTTCAATGCCTTTTTGTTATCCACACCCACAAAAAACATTTCTGCGTTCACAGGCAGTGGCTGCAGCTGCGCCTTTTCCTCATGCTCTTCCACATAACGGTAAAAATTGCGCTGCTTTTCCACCTGTAATTTCTCATCCGCCAGATTTTTAAGCTCCTCTTCTAATAATTTCCATTTCATGGCAAAGAGTCTGCTTTCACTTTCCAGGCGGCTTTTTTCTGTATCTTTCCAGCGGGTATAGTCCCGTTTTTCACGCTCTAACGCTTTGCGCTCGCGCTCTATCTTTTTCCGTTCTTCCCGCAGCTGTTCTCTCTGAGACTCCAGTTTCAGTTCCTGTTTGTAACGCCACTGCTGAAATACAACCCCTGCATGGTTGCCTTTTACCTTATACCGGCCCATGACATTTTCTCCTTAAACGACAGGTTCCTCCATTCGTAAACCCCGGATGTTAAATCTCGTCAAATGCTTCCTTTACCTTATCTACGAAACCTTTTTTCTTTTTCGGTTTCTCTGCGGAAGCACCGGAGTGATCCTTATTCAGAGAATCTCCTGTCAGTTCATCAAAATGACGCAGTGCCTCTTTTGCCTCTGCATTTAAGCCTGTCGGCACCTGTACCACCAGTGTGACATAATGGTCACCACGTACCGCTTTATTACGCAGCGATGGCACTCCTTTTCCTTTCAGACGGATCCTTGTGTCTGTCTGTGTTCCCGGTTTTACCTCGTAGAGCACATCTCCATCCACGGTATTGATGCGGATCTCTCCGCCCAGTGCTGCCTGTGCATAGGAAATCGGCGCGGTAGAATAAATATTGGTATCCTGACGCTGGAATACCGGATGTCTGGATACGACTACCTCTACCAGCAGATCGCCTCTTGGTCCACCGTTGATGCCAGGCTCACCCTTCTCACGGATACGGACACTCTGTCCATTATCAATTCCGGCAGGGATCGATACTTTGATCTTTTTTTTGCTGGAAATATATCCCGTACCACGGCAGTCCGGACATTTTTCTTTTACGATCTTACCGGTTCCGTTACAATCCGGGCAGGACTGCACATTCTGTACCGTACCGAAAAATGACTGCTGGGTAAAGACAACTTTACCTTTTCCTCCACACTTGGTACAGGTCTCAGGCGTTGTTCCCGGCTTTGCACCATTTCCATGACAGGTGTTACATTCATCCTTTAAGACCATCTCAATCTCTTTTTCACATCCAAAAACTGCCTCTTCGAATGTGATGCGGATGCTGGTTCTTAAATTCTGTCCTTTCATCGGACCATCGTTTGCTCTTCTTCTGGCACCACCGCCAAAGAAATCGCCAAAAATATCGCCAAAGATATCGCCCATATCCATGCCGGAGAAATCGAATCCTCCTGCACCGCCACCGGTTCCGTCAAATGCCGCGTGACCAAACTGATCATACTGTCTTCTCTTTTCAGCATCACTTAATACGGCATATGCTTCCTGTGCCTCTTTGAATTTTTCTTCTGCTTCTTTATCTCCCGGGTGCATATCCGGATGATATTTCTTTGCCAGACTACGGAATGCCTTTTTAATTTCATCATCAGATGCGGTTTTGCTTACCCCTAAGACTTCATAGTAATCTCTCTTATCTGCCATAACAATATTCCTCTTTCCGACCTCTGCGCATCAAACCGCACTTTTTTGCATGCTGCGCACTGACCTAAACTGCATACAGGGTTCCCGGATTCTGATCCGGAAACCCCGTCTTTCTTTTCTTTAAAAGATTATCTTACACTTCTTTGTAATCTGCATCGACAACATCATCATCGGCTGGACCGCTCTGTGCTCCACCCATGTTGCTCATGTCAGGACCTGCGCCTGCTGCACCGGCTCCTGCTGCCTGTGACTGCTCATACATCTTTGCAAATACCTTCTGTGCGCTCTCTGTCAGCTTCTCCTGTAAAGATTTCAGCTCTGCAACATCTGCCTCTGTCATCTCTTCTGCATTCTGATGTGCTTCTAAGAAGCTCTTAACAGCACCCATATCTGCTTCTACAGCGGATTTGTCTGCCGGATCAATATTTGCACCAACCTGATCTAATGCCTGCTGTGTCTGGAATACGAAAGAGTCTGCATCGTTTCTTGCATCGATTGCTTCTTTTCTCTTCTTATCCTGTGCTTCATACTCAGCTGCCTCTCTGACTGCCTTATCGATCTCATCATCAGACATGTTAGAACCTGCTGTAATGGTAATGTGCTGCTCTTTTCCAGTTCCTAAATCTTTTGCAGATACATTTACGATACCGTTGGCATCGATATCAAATGTAACCTCGATCTGAGGTACTCCACGACGTGCTGGTGGGATACCATCCAGACGGAACTGTCCAAGGGACTTGTTGTCTCTCGCGAACTGTCTCTCACCCTGTACTACGTTGATATCTACTGCAGTCTGGTTATCTGCTGCGGTAGAGAAGATCTGGCTCTTCTTGGTAGGAATGGTTGTATTTCTCTCGATCAGTCTGGTTGCGATACCACCCATGGTCTCGATAGAAAGTGATAATGGGGTAACATCCAGAAGTAAGATCTCGCCTGCACCGGCATCTCCTGCTAATTTACCACCCTGAATAGATGCACCGATCGCTACACACTCATCCGGGTTTAAGGATTTGCTTGGCTCTTTGCCTGTTAACTGTCTTACTTTATCCTGTACTGCCGGAATACGTGTAGAACCACCAACTAAAAGTACCTGGCCTAAATCAGCATTGGTCAGTCCTGCATCTTTCATTGCGTTCTGTACCGGGATTGCTGTCTTTTCTACTAAGTCATGTGTCAATTCATCAAATTTTGCTCTTGTCAGGTTCATATCAAAGTGTTTTGGACCTTCTGCGGTTGCTGTGATGAATGGCAGGTTGATGTTGGTTGTTGTAGCAGAAGATAACTCTTTCTTTGCTTTCTCTGCTGCTTCTTTTAATCTCTGAAGTGCCATCTTATCGCCGGATAAGTCTACGCCTTCAGCTTTTTTGAACTCCTCGATCATCCACTGTGTGATCTTGTTATCGAAATCATCACCACCAAGATGTGTATCACCGTTTGTAGATAATACTTCGATGACACCATCACCGATCTCAATGATAGATACATCGAATGTACCACCACCTAAATCGTATACCATGATCTTCTGCTCTTTTTCATTGTCAAGACCATATGCTAAAGCTGCTGCGGTAGGCTCGTTGATGATACGCTTTACATCAAGACCTGCGATCTTACCTGCATCCTTGGTTGCCTGACGCTGGGCATCGTTGAAGTAAGCCGGTACGGTGATAACTGCTTCGGTTACTTTTTCTCCAAGATATCCTTCTGCATCTGCTTTTAATTTCTGAAGTACCATTGCGGAGATCTGCTGTGGAGAATACTGTTTGCCATCGATGTCTACTTTGTAATCAGTACCCATATGTCTCTTGATAGAAGAGATGGTTTTCTCTGCGTTGGTAACAGCCTGACGTTTTGCAGGCTCACCTACAAGTCTCTCTCCTGTTTTTGTAAATGCTACGATAGATGGTGTTGTTCTTGCACCTTCCTGGTTTGCGATAACGGTTGGTTTTCCACCTTCCATAACTGCTACACAACTGTTTGTTGTTCCTAAGTCAATACCAATGATTTTTCCCATGATTGTTTCCTCCTCATCTCTAATAGGTTACTTATCATCTATTCCTATGATACTACTGCTACCATGCTGTGTCTTACTACGCTGTCCTTGTACATATAGCCTTTCTGAAGTTCCTGCGCTACGACTCCGGCTTCGTATTCTTCGCTTTCCACCTGCATTACTGCATTATGGAACTCCGGATCAAATTCCTTGCCGACTGCCTCGATCGGTGTCACACCGACTGCCGCCAGTTCGGTAAGCATCTGGCGGTAGGTCTTATCCATTCCTACCACGAAAGGATTTTCTTTATCCTCATCCGAAACACCTGCAAGTCCGCGTTCAAAATTGTCAATAACCGGAAGAATTTTTTCTACAATACTTCTTGCTCCCATATCATACATCTGAGTCTTTTCCTTTTCTGTACGCTTACGGAAGTTATCAAATTCTGCCATCTGACGTTTTACCTGATCCGTCAGGTCTTCGATCTGTTCATCTTTTTTGTCTTTTTTCTTTTTAAAGAAACCTTTTTTGCCATCGTCCTTTGTATCTTCGGCGGCATCTTCTGTGGTCTCTTCGCTCTCACCGGTCATCTCCTCTGTCTGTTCTTCGGAAACATCCGCTGTCGAAGTATCTTCGGCATCTGTATTTTCTTCTGCCACTTCCTCTAATACTTCTTCTTTCTTTTCGTTTTCTGCCATCTACGAACCACCTTTCTATGTCTGCTCCTTAGACCTGTCTAAAATTCCATCCAAGGAACTCTTAAGCGTCTTTAGATTATCCATTACTTTTTCATAGTCCATACGTTTTGGTCCGACAATTCCTATCGTTCCACGTACGCCTTCCCCTAATTCATAGGTTGCAGTGACAACGCTGCAATCCTTCATGGTCTGAATGGGGCTTTCATTACCTATATAAACCTGAATCCCTGTATTTTCATCATCTAACAGGTTTTCAGTGACCAGACTGGCTAACTGCTGCTTTTCTTCGAAAGTGGAGATCAGCTCACTTGCTTTCTCTGAATCGCTCAATTCCGGATATTTAAAGAAGTTGGTCGCACCGCTTGTATAAATGCGGATGTCCTCATCCTGTCCCATCGTTTCTGCCAGTGTGTCAAGCACATTGCTGATGATGTTACTGTGGATGCCTGCCTGTTCCTTTAATTTGGATATGGTCGCCAGATTGATCTCTTCGAGTGCCAGACCGTTTAAGTTGGCATTCAGTAAGAAGTTGAGTTTTAACATCGTCTCGTTATCAATCGACTCTTCCACCGGAATGATCTTGTTTTTTACCAGATTTCCCTCTGTTACAATGGTTGCAAGGATCTGTTCATCGTCCATATGCGAAAGCTGTATGAACTTGACCTTGTTCTTATGATAAGTCGGCGCCGTTACCATGGTCGCGTAGTTGGTATTGTTTGCGAGGATCTTTGCCACCTGCTGTAATACCTGCTCCATCTTCTCGGTGTGCTCAATGACAAAATTCTTCATGTCATCTACTTCGCGTTCCTTATCTGCCATCAGATGATCCACATAAAAGCGGTATCCTTTGTCTGAGGGGATACGTCCTGCAGAGGTGTGCGGCTGTAAGATATAACCTAGTTCCTCTAAGTCTGCCATCTCATTGCGGATCGTAGCAGAACTTAAATTCAGATCCGTGTACTTGGAAATCGTTCTGGAACCAACCGGCTCGCCCGTCTCTAAGTAATTGCGGATAATGGCATTTAGAATTTTCGTTTTTCGTTCATCTAATTCGAATTCGTCCATTCCTTTTCCACTCTTTTCCTCTCTGCTGGATTTCATCTGTTAGCACTCGTTGTTGTGGAGTGCTAACATCTATGTACTTAAGATAGCACCACTCTATTTTTTTGTCAACACTCAATTTGGTAAATTTCAACTATTTTATATATTTTTTATAGATTTGTTTTCCCGCTTCCAGAAGAACTGCCAGAAACAGGCTGATCCCTGTCACGAGCAGATAGCTTCCAAGCGCGCTCTTTGCCCACCCAAACTGCCAGAGCACACTCTTTTTTAACCAGAACCAGACCAGCATATGGAGCAGGAAAAGATCCGTGGACAGGCTGCGTGCTCCCTTCGCTGACCGGTCCGCCCTTTCTGATACCGGTATCCCTGCCACAAGGAAAAACAGTAATCCCGATACGACCGGCAAAAGCAGATACATATCATGTGAGCCATCCCCGTACCGGGTTGTCAGCCATGCCTCTTCCACAAACAATCCTGCCAGCAAAAGGAAAAACAAAAAGAGTTCTCTTTTTCCCGGTCTTTTTATCTTTTCCCTTTTTTGAAAGAAGAAATACCCCATTGTCACAAATGGGAAACCAAAAAAGATGCCGTTCCTCGTTGTCAGGAAAACATCCGGATACCCTCTTATCACCGATGCCGCCACAGGATTCTGTATCACGATATGCCGGGAGGAATTTCCAAGCAGACCGATCAGATAGATGCAGACGGCAAGCAGGATCAGCAAGCCATCCCGCTCTCCCAAAAG
>JBNMKU010000013.1:0-38261 GCA_050874505.1 Roseburia sp.
GGATGCCCCACTTGGTGATCTCGACGCGGACGCGATCCTCAGAGGTCTCGAAGACGACCGTCGTGTCGTTCACCTGAACGATGCGGCCGACCAGACCGCCGATGGTGGTGATGCGCTCGCCCTTCTTGAGGCTGTTGCGCATGTTTTCTGCCTGCTTTTTGCGCTTGTTTTCCGGGCGGATGATCAGGAAGTAGAACACCGCGATCATCGCAACCAGCAAGATAATGCTATCCATAGTACAAGTTCCTTTCCAAAACAAAAGATATTGATATTATAACGGATATTTCACTATTGTGCAAGGGGTTTATCCAAAGAATCAAACTCTTTCCGACAGCTTCGTGCTGTACTCCGCCCGGAAGGCCGTAAACTCTCCCGCGTCGAGCGCGTCGCGGATGCGCTGCGTCAGCTTGTTGTAGAAATACAGATTGTGCATCACCGCAAGGCGCAGGGCCAGGATCTCCTCCGCCTTAAAGAGGTGGCGCAGGTACGCACGCGAGAAATTCCGGCACGTCGGGCAGTCGCACTGCTCGTCGATCGGCTGCTCGTCGAGCTTGTACTTCTCGTTTTTGAGGTTGATCGAGCCACTCCACGTGAAGAGCTTGCCGTGGCGTGCGTTGCGCGCCGGCATCACACAGTCAAAAAAGTCCACGCCGCGCGCCACACCCTCGATGATGTTTGCCGGCGTACCGACGGCCATGAGATATCGCGGCTTATCCTGCGGCATATAGGGCTCGACCGCGTCGATGATGTCGTACATTGTCTGCGTCGGCTCGCCGACCGCAAGGCCGCCGATGGCGTAGCCGTCACAGTCGAGCTTTGCGATCTCTTTCATGTGCCAGATGCGAAGATCTTCGAACGTCGCACCCTGATTGATGCCAAATAACATCTGATGCTTATTGACCGTATCTTCGTTTTCGTTGAGACGTGCCATCTCTCTTTTGCAGCGTTCCAGCCAGCGGGTTGTCCGTGCTACGGAATTTTCCACATACTCACGTTCTGCCAGTGCCGGAGGGCACTCATCAAATGCCATTGCGATCGTAGAGCCAAGATTAGACTGGATCTGCATACTCTCTTCCGGTCCCATGAAGATCTTTGCTCCGTCAATGTGGGAATTAAAATAAACTCCCTCTTCTTTGATCCTGCGGAGTCCTGCCAGTGAGAACACCTGAAATCCGCCGGAATCGGTAAGGATCGGACGGTTCCAGGACATAAATTTGTGAAGTCCTCCCACCTCTTTGATCAGCTTGTCACCGGTACGCACATGTAAATGATAGGTGTTCGATAATTCCACCTGACACTTGATCTGCTCTAAATCCTCTGTGGATACGGCTCCCTTGATAGCGGCAACTGTTCCTACATTCATAAATACCGGTGTCTGGATATCTCCATGCACCGTATGAAAGACGCCTCTTTTTGCTCTTCCTTCCTGTTTTAATAACTCGTACATCTTATTTTATTCTCCATTTCTCTCTGTCAATCGGTCTAATACCGTAAAATACTCTTCAAACGTTTTTTTGCAGCACTCCGGATGATCGATCACAACCCCGTCTGCCCGAAGCCCGGACAGGGAAAATGCCATCGCTACCCTATGATCGTCATAAGTCTCGATCAGGGCTCCTTTGGGCTGACCCGGGAATATGGTGATCGCAGATGCTTCCTCTTCACAGCAGATGCCCATCCTGCCAAGATCTGCCGCCATGGCGGACAGACGGTCTGATTCCTGTTTCCGGATATGACCGATCCCTGTGATGCGCACTTTGGATGCCGCATAGGGTGCGATTGCTGCCAGAGTCAGTGCCTGATCCGAAAAATCATTCATATTGACTGTGATGCCTTTTAATTCTCCTGTCTTTGGTCCGGTCACCTTAATTCCTTCCGCCTGTTCCTCTATCACACAGCCCATCTCTCTAAGGACTTCCAAAAACTTCATATCGCCCTGGCTGTTATCCGAGTGGACATTTTTTACCAGTGCACTTCCTCCCGTGATCGCAGCTGCAGCATAAAAATAACATGCCGCCGACACATCCGGCTCAATGATATAGTGTTTCTTCTGATAGGATGCCCCTGCCTGGGTCTCATAATTTCTGCCGTCAAAAGCAACCGAAACGCCTGCTTCTTCTAACATTTTTCTGGTAATGCGGACATAAGAGCCATCTGTCTTCTCACTTGTGATATGAATGACCAGCCCCTGTTTCATCATCGGCGAAACCAAAAGCATGGCACTTAAAAACTGCGTACTGCTGCTGATATCAAGTTCCAGTTCTTTTTTCCCCACACAATGACAGCCCCTGATCTTAACAGGCAGATGTCCTTCCTTTTCCAGATAAGTGATCTCTGCCCCTATTCTCTCCAAAAGTTCAAACAGTGGCTTCATCGGACGTTTTTTCATCTGTTCCGATGCCTGTATCGTATAGGTTCCCTCGGACAGCCCAAGCATTGCTGTCAAAAAACGTGCCGCTGTTCCGGCACTTCCAACATAGATCTCCGCTTCCTTTTTCGGGATCGCTCCATTTAACCCGATCAGGCTTACTTTTTTTTCTGTTTCCTTTATTTCAACTTCAAATCCCAGTGACTGCAGCGAACTTAAAAAATAACGGGAATCATCGGAGAAAAGTACTCCTTCCAGCTCCACCCGTCCATCTGTCAACGCCGCCATTAAAAGAGCGCGGTTCGTCATGCTTTTCGAACCCGGCACTTCTACGTTCCACCGGATCGGCTGTTCGATCTTTTTTACATGATATTGCTCTGTCATAAAAATCTCCATCTTCACTTCTGCGCTTTCGCGCTATTCACAAACAATATAGCATATTCCGGTTGTCATGGAAAGTCAAATCTTTTATAATAGTAACAAAATCATCAAATGCAAAACGGAGGCAGACATGGCAGGATCATCTTTTGGAACAATATTTCGGATCACCACATGGGGCGAGTCCCACGGAAAGGGCGTTGGCGTTGTAATCGACGGCTGTCCGGCAGGCTTGCCTTTGTGCGAAGCTGATATTCAGACTTTTTTAGACCGCAGGAAACCGGGACAATCTAAGTATACGACTCCACGGAAAGAGGACGATGCTGTTGAGATCCTCTCCGGCGTTTTCGAGGGAAAGACAACCGGTACTCCGATCTCTCTGATCGTCTACAATAAAAACCAGCAGTCCAAAGACTACAGCGAGATTGCTTCCTATTACCGCCCTGGACATGCGGATTATACGTTCGATGCCAAATATGGTTTTCGCGATTACAGAGGCGGCGGTCGTTCCTCCGGAAGAGAAACCATCGGCCGTGTTGCTGCCGGAGCGGTCGCTGTTAAGATCTTAGAGACTCTCGGCATTACGCTGTGCACTTACACCCGTTCCATCGGACCGATCGCCTGCTCGCCGAACCACTTTTCGCGTGAAGAGATCAATAAAAATCCGCTCTACATGCCGGATGCCGATGCTGCAGAAAACGCTGCTGCATATTTAGAAGCCTGTATGGCAGAACAAAATTCTTCCGGCGGTGTTGTCGAGTGTATCATAAACGGTATGCCGGTCGGCATTGGCGATCCGGTCTTTGAAAAATTAAATGCCAATCTCGCCAAAGCCATCATGTCCATCGGTGCGGTAAAGGGCTTTGAGATTGGAGACGGATTTGATGTGGCAAAAGCAACCGGTAAAAACAACAACGATGCGTTCTGCATGACCAAAGACCACCAGATCACGAAAAAGACCAACCATGCCGGAGGGATCCTCGGTGGCATGAGCGACGGAAGTGACATTATCCTGCGCGCTTCCATCAAACCTACGCCATCCATTGCTGCCATCCAGCAGACCGTCAATAAAAATGGCGAAGAGATCGACATCTCCATCAAAGGCCGCCACGATCCGATCATCGTGCCGCGTGCCGTTGTCGTGGTAGAATCGATGGCTGCCATTACAATCGCAGATGCTTTATTTGCAAATATGAGTGCCCGCATGGATTCGCTGAAAGATTTCTATTGCTGATCCAGACACGGACCGGGATAATTATTTCCAAGCGTAAAAAAGGGGTGCAGCACGAAGAAATAAATCTTCGTACTGCACCCCTTTTGTCATAATTTCTAACTTCTTCTAATATGCTGATGTGTAAACAAATGATCCGAACAGTATTCGTAATTACCCTCACATTTTGAGCAGAAACGGAACTCAAGCTCCGGTGCATCCAGCTCTGTCCTGCCACAGACAGCACATTTGTGCTTTGTGATACCGGAACCCGGTCGCGGCTCTCTCATCTGTGCCTTAAACTTCTGTCTGCGATGCACTTCGTGTGGTGTATAACGCTTCAGATTTCTTGTAGAAAGGAAAAATACAATAAAACTAAGCATTGACATCACGATCGAGATACGACCTGCCCAACTGCTTATCACGAAGTTATACACGATCAGAACACCATAGACGATCGCCATCCACTTCATCTTGATCGGGATGATAAAATATAACATGACCTGCATATCCGGATACATCACTGCAAATGCCAGGAAAATGGACATATTGATATAGTTTACACTGTATCCCCAGCCAAGCGAGCTGGAAAGATTTGCTGCCAGAGCCGGCATCGCTGCGATCGCTGCAAGATTCTGCACATAGTAGATTGCATATAAAACAAATGCTCCGATCACCGTAAATATCATTCCGCTGAAAATATAAACGTTAAAACGGAACGTTCCCCAGGTACGCTCCAGTGTTGTGCCAAGCTGATAATAAAATAATGCCATGATCAGAAGAAAGATCAGATTTGACTCCGTCGGCATCAGAACCCAGGTAAAAAGACGCCAGATCTGACCATGTAAAATATGGTAAGGACTCAAAGTCAGCAGATTTAAAATACCAGGGCTGACCGTATAGAGGACAAATCCTATCGTATAGGCTCCAATCATCCATACAATCAGGTTTGGTATGGCATATCTGCCTATTTTTCGCTCCAATTTATTCAACCAGTTCATATGAAATAACCTTTCCTTTCGTGTCGTTACTATTTTTTCAGTATAGCTATCCGGCAAACCTTTGTCAATCCGGGCAGTTTTTCTTCATAAAAAGTTTATATTTTCCTGCCTTTTTCACATTGTTTTTTGTAAAATCCTGTCGTATAATGAACTTTGTTTATTGTCTATGACACAATATTATAATAGGAAGAAATACTTTAGATAGACGTTTTATATTTTGTTTTACTGGAGGAATATCATGGAAAATCAAGCACTTTATAAACTAGGAATCGACATTGGCTCTACCACAGTCAAGGTAGCCATTCTTGATGAACAGGACAACCTGCTCTTTTCCGACTATGAAAGACACTTCGCCAACATCAGGGAAACCCTTGCTTCTTTAATTGAAAAGGCATTTTCCGAGTTAGGAGATCATCCGATTGCGCCTATGATCACCGGTTCCGGCGGTCTGACCCTTGCCAAGCATTTACATATCCCGTTTGTGCAGGAGGTTATCTCGGTTTCCACTGCACTTCAGCACTACGCACCACAGACGGATGTTGCCATTGAGCTCGGTGGAGAGGATGCCAAGATCATCTACTTTGAGGGTGGTAATGTCGAACAGCGTATGAATGGTATCTGTGCAGGTGGTACCGGCTCCTTTATCGACCAGATGGCATCTCTGATCCAGACCGATGCTTCCGGCTTAAATGAATATGCCAAAAATTACAAAGCAATCTACCCGATCGCAGCGCGCTGCGGTGTTTTTGCCAAAACAGATATCCAGCCTCTGATCAATGAGGGTGCGACCAGAGAGGACTTATCCGCTTCTATTTTCCAGGCAGTTGTAAACCAGACCATCAGTGGTCTTGCCTGCGGTAAACCGATCCGTGGACATGTTGCCTTTTTGGGTGGTCCGCTGCATTTCCTCTCCGAATTAAAGGCAGCTTTTATCCGCACCTTAAATCTGGATGAGGAACACACCATTGTTCCTGAGAACTCTCATCTGTTCGCAGCGATCGGTTCCGCACTGAATTTCAAACCGGAAAGCACGACCACGATCGCCACACTCCGCGAGCAGTTAAAATCAGACATCCATATGGAGTTTGAGGTGGCACGTTTAGAGCCTTTATTTGCAAATCAGGAAGATTACGATACCTTCCGTGCGCGTCACGACGGACACAATGTAAAATCCGGTGACTTATCCACTTATGAGGGAAACTGCTATCTTGGTATTGACGCAGGTTCGACCACGACCAAGATCGCCTTGGTCGGCGAGGATGGCTCTCTGCTTTATTCTTTCTACAGCAATAACAACGGCAGCCCGCTCGCAACCGCGATCCGCTCGCTCAAAGAGATCTACGAAAAACTGCCGGCAAAAGCACATATCGTACACTCCTGCTCCACCGGTTATGGCGAGGCTCTGTTAAAAGCCGCCTTAATGTTGGACGACGGAGAGGTAGAAACCGTTGCGCACTATTACGCTGCTGCTTTCTTTGACCCGGATGTTGACTGTATCTTAGACATCGGTGGTCAGGATATGAAGTGCATCAAAATCAAAAACCAGACCGTTGACAGCGTACAGTTGAATGAGGCATGTTCCTCTGGATGTGGTTCTTTCATCGAGACCTTTGCGAAATCCTTAAACTTCTCAGTTCAGGATTTCGCGAAAGAGGCTCTGTTTGCAAAAAATCCGATCGATCTTGGTACCCGTTGTACCGTATTTATGAACTCCAAGGTAAAACAGGCGCAGAAAGAGGGCGCATCCGTTGCAGATATCTCTGCCGGTCTTGCCTACTCTGTTATCAAGAACGCCCTGTTTAAGGTAATCAAGCTCTCCGATGCAAGTGAACTCGGCAAAAACGTTGTCGTACAGGGTGGTACATTCTACAACGATGCCGTACTCCGTAGTTTCGAAAAGATCTCCGGCTGTGAATGTGTCCGTCCGGATATCGCAGGTATCATGGGTGCTTTCGGTGCCGCCCTGATCGCAAGAGAACGTCACGAAGAGGGCTACCAGACCACGATGCTTTCCATCGAGGACATCAACAACCTGACCTTCGATACCAAATTGACCCGCTGTCAGGGATGTACCAACCACTGTCTTCTGACAATCAACCGTTTCTCCGGAAACCGCCAGTACATTACCGGAAACCGTTGTGAACGTGGTATCGGCAAAGAGAAAAATAAGGAGAATATTCCAAACCTCTTTGAATATAAGAACAAACGCTTATTTGACTACACACCACTTACGGCGGAAGAAGCGACCCGTGGTACCGTTGGTATTCCGCGTGTCTTAAATATGTATGAGAATTATCCGTTCTGGGCTGTTTTCTTTAAAAAATTAGGTTTCCAGGTCGTACTTTCTCCACAGTCGACACGTAAGATTTACGAATTGGGTATCGATTCCATCCCAAGTGAATCCGAATGTTACCCGGCAAAACTCGCGCATGGACATGTCACATGGCTGATCCATCAGAATGTTGATTTCATCTTCTATCCATGTGTTCCTTACGAGCGCAACGAATTTCCGGATGCCAACAACCATTACAACTGCCCGATCGTTACTTCTTATGCGGAAAATATCAAGAATAACGTTGACGACATTACTTCCGGAAAAGTACGTTTTTACAATCCGTTCATGGCATTTACCAGTGAAGAGACGTTATCTTCCCAGTTAGTCAAGACCTTTGGTGCCCCGGAATTTGCCATTCCGGAATCTGAGATTCGTGATGCGGTCTCTGAGGCTTACAAAGAGCTTGCCGTTGTCCGTATGGAAATGCAGAAGAAAGGCGAAGAAGTTTTAGATTATCTGGAAAAGACAGGCAAACGCGGTATCGTCCTCGCCGGACGTCCTTACCACGTTGACCCGGAGATCAACCATGGTATCCCTGAGCTGATCAACTCCTATGGCATTGCCGTATTGACCGAAGATTCGATCTCGCATCTGCATCAGGTAGAACGTCCTCTGATCGTTATGGACCAGTGGATGTACCATTCCAGATTATATGCAGCTGCCAACTTCGTAAAAACAAGGGACGATCTGGATCTGATCCAGTTAAATTCCTTTGGATGCGGTCTGGATGCTGTTACCACAGATGCGGTCAATGACATCTTAACGAAATCAGGCAAGATCTATACCTGCCTTAAGATTGATGAAGTCAACAACTTAGGAGCGGCACGTATCCGTATCCGTTCCCTGCTCTCTGCGATCCGCGTGCGTGAAAAGAGACAGCAGAAACGTACCATCGTTCCGGCAAATTATAACCGTACCATCTTCACAGAGGAAATGCGTAAAAATTATACGATCCTCTGTCCGCAGATGTCGCCGATCCATTTCGAATTACTGGAGCCGGCGTTCTGTGCCGCAGGTTACAATCTGGTCGTTCCGGATGTGCCGAGCCGCACCTGTGTGGACGTCGGATTAAAATATGTCAACAATGATGCCTGCTATCCTTCTCTTATCGTAGTAGGTCAGCTTATGAGTGCTGTCATGTCAGGGGATTATGATATGAGCAAAACTGCCATTCTGATCTCCCAGACAGGTGGTGGATGCCGTGCCAGCAACTACATCGGATTTATCCGTCGTGCCCTGGAAAAAGCAGGTTACCCGGATGTTCCGGTTATCTCCATCAACTTAAGCGGTCTGGAGTCAAACCCTGGCTTTAAGCTTACTCCATCGCTGATCCAGCATGGTCTGTATGCGTTGACGTTCGGTGATATCTTCTTAAGATGTCTGTACCGTACCCGTCCATACGAAGCAGTACCGGGTTCAGCAAATGCGCTGCATGAGAAATGGAAAAAAGAGGTCATTGCATTTATCACACAGGATAAACTGCTGTCCCACCGGAAATTCAAGCAGATGTGCCGCCAGATCATCCGTGATTTTGACCAGTTAGAGCGGCTGGACATCAAGAAGCCTCGTGTCGGTGTTGTCGGAGAGATCCTGGTTAAATTCCATCCTGCCGCAAACAACGACCTTGTCGGGTTGTTGGAGTCAGAAGGTGCAGAGGCAGTCGTTCCGGATCTTACGGACTTCTTACTCTACTGCTTCTACAACACTGGATTTAAAGCAGACAACCTTGGATTTTCCAAGAAATCCAAACGCCTCGGCCGTCTTGGCATCAAGTTCTTTGAATGGCTTCGAAGCGCGGCAAGAGATGAATTTGAAAAGAGTACCCACTTTGATCCGCCAGCTTATATCGATGACCTTGCTGCTTATGCGAGAGAGATCGTTTCCGAAGGAAACCAGACGGGTGAGGGATGGTTCTTAACCGGAGAAATGTTAGAGCTGATCCATACCGGTACTCCAAACATCGTATGTACCCAGCCATTTGCCTGCCTGCCAAATCACGTGGTAGGAAAAGGTGTTATCAAAGAGCTGCGTCATCGTCACCCTGAGTCCAATATCGTTGCGATCGATTACGACCCGGGTGCAAGTGAAGTAAACCAGTTGAACCGTATTAAATTAATGCTTTCCACTGCAAATAAAAATTTAGCGAATGAGAAATAAACATAAGCAATCGAAAAGAGCCGGTAACCATCCATGCCATATGGATGATCACCGGCTCTTATTCGTATGATAAAATGTCCGCGAAATCTACCTTCTATTATTTTTCTGTTCCAGTTTGGCAATCCACTCTTCTGCTATGCGGATTGCTTTCTGGATGGAATCCCTTCTGATGCGCTGTGTCGGGTAATACCTGGAAATTGTCTCCCATAAAGTATACACTCTTGCATTCTTTTGTATCTCTGTCGGAATCTCAAGTCCGATCGACTTACACTGACTGATCAGTTTTGCAATATCATGTCCCCATAAATTAAGTCCTTCCTGCATTGCCAGATACTTTATCGTTTTTTCGATTGCCTGCTGTGTATGATACGCCGCGATATGTTTTTCATATTTATCTTCTGACAGAACACAACGCTTTGCCGTCTTCAGATCAGCTTTTGCAATAGATAATAAAGTTGGTTCTATCATGCGCTGTGTTTTCCTTCTTTTTGATAGATTGTCTTACCCTTTTCAACAATCTCTTTACAAATGGGAACCGTATCTTTTTTATTTAGAATATCCTGATAAGAAGTAAAATATAAAACATCATACTCTGTCTTAAAGTGATCCATCTGATAAATCCGCTCCCAATAAGCCTGATATCTTTTATTCTGGGATAATCTGGATACCGTTTCCCTGCTGATGATAACTACATCGATATCACTATCCTCCTCACAGGACGTGTTGACCGATGAACCAAACAGGATAATCTCATCTATCGCTGCGCAATCTGCTGCCTTTTGGATCATTTCTTCAATCTGACTTTTCTTATACTCGCTGACAAGAACCTGTTCGCCTGTATTTGTAACCACATTTACCATTCTGCACATGGCAATCCCTCCTCGTCTCCCTGCCTACATTATAAAGAAAAGTCCCGCAAAAGACAAATCAAAGCAAAAAACTTTGTGAAAAATAGCTAAAAAAAGAACTCTATTCTTCCCCAAAATCACAGTAGTCTTTTCCCGCTTCGGATACAAAGCTATAGTTTTCTTCAACATCTCCATAGGAAATCGAGAAACTGCCTTCCATATCCAGATAGGAATGTGCCATTGCGATCGCATCTACAAACTCTGCCATATCGCCCAGGAAAGACTTCGCATCCTCTACGTTCTGGCACGTTTCCTCTTCGATGGACTCCTCTACATACAGGCGCAATGTAAAATCATCCATATCGCACTCATCATCTACCTGTGCTTTTTGCAGATAGGAATTGGTGCAGTTCTGAAATAAATTTTTGAAATAAGAAGTCGTCGATGCAATACGTGAGCAGGATATATCCTCTGCCTCAAGGTAAATCTTGTATGTCAGTTTTAATGAATCCATTTGTATTCTCCTTTGTTTTTTCTTACATCTCTCTACTATACCCTTCTTCCCTCCATTTCGCAAGTACAGCCTGCATTTTGCAATCGATCTTCTGTGTTAAAACAAGCCATTTTTAACATATAATTAGGAAAAACATATGGAATGACAAACATGAACCGTCAACGAATCAAACTGGCAGGGACGCTTGGCTTCCTTGCTGCCATGTTTTTTGTGGGAAGAGGTGCTGCGATGCTGTGTGAGGATCCTGCCACCGAACCTGTTACCAACAGCTCGATTGCAGCGCAGACCGATAACTGGGGGCTTGGCTTTGGTGCAGATGGAACCAAGCCTACCGGAAATGTTACGCCGGATGAATTAAAAACTTATGATGCCTATTATGTTGGCAGTGGAGACGATAAGGTTATTTATCTTACATATGACTGTGGATACGAGAACGGGAACACTGCTCCTATTCTGGATGCCTTAAAAAAACACAATGCCCCCGCAACTTTCTTTGTTGTGGGACACTTTTTAGAGACCGCTCCTGATCTGGTAAAACGTATGGTGGAAGAAGGACACACCGTTGGGAATCACACCTACCACCACCCGGATATGTCTTCGATCTCCGATCTTTCCTCTTTCCAGAAAGAAGTGGATGACACCGCCGCACTGTATCAGGAGATCACCGTGAAAGAAATGACAAAATATTACCGTCCGCCCCAGGGAAAATACAGTACCGAAAATCTGAAAATGGCAAAAGAACTGGGCTATCACACGTTCTTCTGGAGTCTTGCCTATGTCGACTGGAATGTTGACAGCCAGCCGACCAAAGAGCAGGCATTTGATAAACTGCTGACCCGGATCCACCCCGGTGCCATCGTCTTATTACATAGCACCTCAAAGACCAATGGCGAGATCATGGATGAACTGCTGACCAAATGGGAAGAAATGGGTTACCGGTTTGCACCGCTGTCGGAACTGTTGAACTAATGTACGCTTTACGAACCTTCTATTAATCATTATCATGAATAAAACAGGGAGTGCGACAATCTGTTTTCCATTGTCACACTCCCTGTCACTATTTTTTCATCTTGGTTTTACCGCTCCTAGAAATCTACCTCGGTATCATAGTAGCAGCATTTCAACAGTTTTTCCATCTCTTCCTGACTCGGCTGACGCGGGTTAGAACCAGTGCAGGCATCCAGGATTGCATTTGCTGCAATCTCAGGCAGTCTCTCTAAGAATACCTCCTCCGGGACAAAGCCCTGCTCTGCCGGATAGCTGTCAGCTCCGTAGTTTTTAATGCACTGTGGGATTTTAAGATCATCATTCATTTTTCTTAAGTACGCGATCAGGTTCGCTACCTTTTCATCCAAGGTTGCACCCTCTAATCCCATGAAGTCTGCGATCTCGCCATAACGGACTTTTGCAGTCTCATCCTTGGCATTAAATGCAATGACTTTTGGCAGGTACATGGCATTTGCCGCTCCATGGATGATATGTGCACCATAATCTGCAAAAGCAGCTCCTGTCTTGTGCGCCATGGAATGAACGATACCAAGCAGTGCATTGGAGAATGCCATTCCTGCAAGACACTGTGCATTGTGCATGGAATCTCTCTTTGCCATATCTCCATTGTAAGAGCCTACCAGGTCTCCCTGTATCATCTTGATCGCATGCAATGCAAGCGGATCTGTAAAATCACAGTTTGCCGTCGATACATATGCCTCGATTGCATGTGTTATCGCATCCATACCGGTATGTGCAACCAGTTTCTGTGGCATAGTCTCTGCCAGATCCGGATCTACGATCGCTACATCCGGTGTAATCTCAAAGTCAGCAAGCGGATATTTGATTCCCTTCTGATAATCGGTAATAACAGAAAATGCTGTTACCTCGGTTGCCGTTCCTGAAGTAGAAGAAATTGCACAGAAATGCGCTTTTTTACGAAGCTTTGGCATACCAAATACCTTGCACATATCCTCAAATGTGATATCCGGATATTCGTATTTGATCCACATTGCTTTTGCCGCATCGATTGGAGAACCGCCACCCATTGCAACGATCCAGTCCGGTTCAAACGCACGCATTGCTTCTGCACCTCTCATCACAGTCTCTACCGATGGATCCGGTTCGATACCCTCGAACAGTTCCACCTGCATTCCGGCTTCTTCTAAGTATTGTTTTGCACGGTCAAGGAAACCAAAGCGTTTCATGGAACCTCCGCCCACACAGATCATCGCTTTCTTTCCCTCAAATGTCTTCAAGGCTTCTAATGCACCTTTTCCGTGATACAAATCTCTTGGTAATGTAAATCTTGCCATGACCCCTCCATTCCGCCGCGCCCGCGCAGCATTTTGTTTGTTAATTATCTAACAATAATTATGGCAATATTATACCACATTTTTTTCAAAACGGAATATATTTTATGCAATTTTATCAAAATCTTTACTCATTGTTCTTAAATCCGCATTTCGGGCAGACCGTTCCTCCCTTGTAGACATAACCGCAGCGATAACAGCAGATCGTATCATGCTTTTCTTTTGCGAGATATGCCACCTTCCTCGAATCCGGTTTTTCCTGCAGGTAATGCACAAACGCATCCAGCTCTTTTGCAAATGCCGCCAGATCTTTGTGATCCACTGCGTATGGTATCTTCGTCTTTGTGCCGCCCGACTGATGGACATAGAGCCCCCGGTTTAAAATACCAGTGGATGCCGTGATCCTGTCAATGGAAAAGATACGCATTCCAAAGGATGTCATCAGCGTGCTGTAAAAGAGATGCTCCGGTGTCAGGATAAAGCCTTCTCTTCCGGTCCCGCCCCGGTTCGTATCAACAACCAAAATGGGATACTCAAACATTCCCCTTCCAGCTGCATAAGTAGCCATCGCAGCATCAATGACACCCGTTTCCTCCGGCAGTGCCTGTTTTAACAAAACTTTTCTGGCAGGGTAAAAGTGATGTCTGTCATTTAACGTAACACCCGCTTCCGCAAATTCATCCTGCATCTTTTTTACCAGAAGTTCACACTCATCCGACTTTATCTTGGAAAGCCGTTTCGTCAGCATCTTAAGCGCATTATCTTTTATTTCCGGCAGAAAATCCCCATTTGCGATCGTTTCATATGCCTGTTGTCCCTCTTCAAAGTCCATATGAAGCGGATCACCAAGCAGTTCATCCACCGCCTCCTGATCCATTTTACGCAGGCGTTCCTCTAATTTTTCCAGATAAGCGTTGACCGTTTCCTGTAAGTAATTTCCGTTTTTTAATTTATCCATCAGCTCTGTCAGGTCGCTTCTGGTGCTCTTTCTTGCACGGTTTACGATATTGGCAACCTCCTGCCGCTCTGCCGCAAGCCGACGATCTTTTAACAGTTCTTCATATGGAGTCAGATCTGCTTCTTCATAATCGCGGATCCGCGCTTCGTATGCCTGAAATCTTGCCCGGTCTAACTGCGGTGGCATCTTCTCCATTAAAACTTTTACTTCCGCTTCCGCCTGTCTTTGCATGCGTTCCCGCAACGGTTCAAGCAGTTCTGTCTTCATAGTCTCCGGGAGGTCTTCTTTTTTCGCTTCCTCGTAGACACGCTTTAATACGGCATAATTTTTTCCCTGACTGCTCTCTATTTTCTTACGGATGACCTCTGCCTTCTGCTCATGCTGTCTTCCCACGATCCGTCCGATGTATTCCTGCTTTTCTGATTCTGAAAGCTCTGGCTCCTTTGAGACCTGATTCTTTAAATCAGAAAGCTGCCGGTCGGACAGACGGTCTAATACCTGAAATCTCGCTTCGTATTTTTTTCTTGTCTCATCTGCTTTTACTGCGGCTGTTTTCTGTCCTTTTTCCTGCTGCGTCACGTCCTGCGACGCTTTCTGCTGCACTGCATCCTGTCCTGCTTTCTGCCGCGCTGCTTCCTGCTGCGCTGCTTCCTGCGCCGTTTCCTGTACACTTCCCGTACGCTTAGCTTCATCCTGCCTGTCCCCCGGTGTGTGGGATACTTCTTCCTTTTCCATTTTTTGCGCCACTTCCCGGTTTTCATTCCGTTTCCCGTGCTCGCTCTGCGATGGATCTTTGCGCTCCTTTTTTGCTCTTTTTTCCCGGTTTGCTGAAAGCCCCCTCTTCCACAGCTGCTCTCTTACCTTTTTCTCACAGCGTGCAATGCTCTCTTCCGGGAAAAATCCCTCTTCGATCTTGTCAGACAGATCCTGTAACTGTGTCTCATTATAGTCTTCCAGATTTTCGCATGCTTCTTCCAGACTCTGTTCGCTCTCATCCACTGCATCCTGCTCCTGTTTTGCAGTCGTATTTTCCCGGTGTCCGTCTGCAAACAGATTGTAACGGTAGCTTGACACACGCTGTCCTTTTTTTCCAAGCAGTTCCAGATAGTCCTCATATGCCTTGCGGTCATCGCCAAAATCCAGCCGGTAGATATCCCCCTCTCTCAGCATCTTCTCCGGTCTCGGTGTAAAAAAGCTGTTGCAATGTGCGCAGGTACATGCTCTCGCTAAAAGTACTGCGCCATCCGGTGTTTCAATCTTAAACTCTGAACCGATCGGGTAAACAACCATATGCAGTTTTTCTCCACAATCCGGACACAGATAGCCGATCCGGTAAAAGTTATTGCCCAGTCTGCCCATGCGCCGTTCTTCCAGTGTCGTATCTTCTCTTTCAAATGTCACCGTTGCCTTTTCCCATGCAACCTTGTGCCACAGTCCGGCTTCCTCCTCGGTTTCCTCCTCCGGCAGTTTGTCTTCGGCCTCTAACGCCGCCTGCACAACATCCTCATAGGTAACACGGATGCCATCCTGATAAAACTGAAAATGCTCCCAGTTATACTCCGGCTCGATATTGATCTCACGCAGTACACTGGAAAATAACCGGTTTAACTGTTCATGGTTTTTCTCCACGCGAAGCCCTTTGATGGCTCCCCATTTGCCAAAGCTGTATAAGATCATATTGATGACATCCCAGACCTTTGGCTGTCCTTCCGTATCTATGATCGCATCTTCCTGGATCGGAAGTTCTATGATATTTTCCAGCACTTTTCTGCTGTCAAAATGAAAAAACAGGGAACGCACCGCACCCTGCAAGATCAGACAGTTATCAATGACAACAAACAGTCCGTTCCATGAAACATTTGCCTCCATGGTTTTTATTAATTTTTCAAATGTGCTTTTTAATTCTGTATTCGCCCTTAACACTATCATGTGACATAAGTCCCTTCCTTTTGACACAATCTTAACTACACACAGTATAGCACAATCTCTGGTCTGCCGCAACGGAAACGATGTTTATAAACTTTTTAGAATTTGTATCCTGCCCATTTTCCGGCATTTTCCGCATGTTGTTAGCACTCATTCAAAAAGAGTGCTGATTTTCTATTGACTTTTTAAAACCAGCGTTTTATCATTCTATTTATGGAGTTATTTTAAGAAAAGGAGTGTTATATTATGGCAAATAAACATGGAAATTTGTCAATCGACAGCGATAACCTTTTTCCTATTATAAAGAAATGGTTGTATTCCGACCACGACATCTTCTTCCGTGAGTTAATTTCAAACGGCTGTGATGCGATCACAAAGCTGGAAAAATTAGAGATGATGGGCGAGTATCAGTTCCCGGCTGATTATAAAAAGAAGATCGAGGTCGTTGTCAATCCAGAAGAAAAAACATTGAAATTCATTGATAACGGTCTTGGTATGACCGCAGATGAAGTCGAAGAATATATCTGTCAGATCGCTTTTTCCGGTGCAACTGACTTTATTGAGAAATACAAAGACAAAGCAAACGATGACCAGATCATCGGACATTTCGGACTCGGTTTCTACTCAGCTTTCATGGTAGCAGATCAGGTTACCATCGATTCCTTATCTTATAAGGAAGGTTCTACTCCGGTTCACTGGAGCTGCGATGGTGGTACCGATTACGATATGGAAGACGGCACCAAAGATACCATCGGTACTGAGATCACCCTGTTTTTAAATGAGGACTGCTTAGAGTTCGCAAACGAGTACCGTGCAAGAGAGATCATCGAGAAATACTGCTCTTTCATGCCAACCCCGATCTTCCTTAGCAAAGCAAATGCGGAAACAGAATATGAGACCATCGATGCGGCTGACAAGTTAGACACCGATACCGTTGTGGAAACCATCCACGAGGAAGCAAAGACAGAAGAAAAAGAGAATGAAAACGGTGAAAAAGAAGTCGTCGAAGTTTCTCCTGCCAAAGATAAATTAAAGATCGTAAAACGTCCGGTTCCACTCAATGATACCAATCCATTATGGACCAAAAATCCAAGTGACTGTACCGATGAGGAATACAAAGCGTTTTACCGCAAAGTTTTCCTGGACTACAAAGAGCCTTTATTCTGGATCCATCTGAACATGGACTATCCGTTCAACTTAAAGGGAATTTTGTATTTCCCGAAGATCAATACCGAGTACGATTCGATCGAGGGTACCATCAAATTGTACAACAATCAGGTCTTTATCGCAGACAACATCAAGGAAGTCATTCCTGAATTTTTAATGCTGCTCAAAGGTGTGATCGATTGTCCGGATCTGCCACTTAACGTATCCAGAAGTGCCTTACAGAACGATGGTTTCGTGAAAAAGATCTCCGAATACATCACAAAGAAAGTTGCAGACAAACTGATCGGCATGTGCAAGACCGATAAAGAAAATTATGAGAAATACTGGGATGATATCAGCCCATTCATCAAATTCGGCTGCTTAAAAGACACCAAATTCTGCGACAAGATGAATGATTACATCCTGTTCAAGAATCTGGATGACAAGTATCTGACCTTACCGGAACTTCTGGTCAAAGAAGAAGTCAAAGAAGAAAATGATGTCGTTGATGCAGACGGCAATCCGGTATCTGATGCCGATGCAAAAGATACAGAAAACACTGAGGAAGAAAAAGACAACCGCAAGGTCATCTACTATGTCACAGACAAACTCCAGCAGGGACAGTACATTAAGATGTTCAAAGGACAGGGTATGGGTGCTGTCATCTTAGACCACAACATTGATACCTCTTTCATCTCCCAGTTAGAGCAGCGCAACGAGACTTACAAATTCATGCGTATCGATGCAGATGTAACCGAATCCTTAAAAGATGAAACTTCCGAAGAGGACTTAAAGGCAGAAACCGATACTCTGACCGAAGTATTCAAAAACGCTCTGCACAACGACAAGCTGACCGTTAAAGTAGAGAAATTAAAGAATGCTTCCATCTCTTCTGTCATCACACTTTCCGAAGAGGGAAGACGTATGCAGGATATGATGAAAATGTATGCTATGGGAGGCATGGGCGGCATGGATCCGAATATGTTTGCAGCCGACCTTACCTTAACCTTAAATGCCAACAACGAGCTGGTAAAATACATCTTCGAGCACAAGGATTCCGAGCATGTTCCTATGTTCTGTGAACAGCTTTATGATCTGGCAATGTTATCCAACCAGCCATTGTCTGTAGATGCGATGAGTAAATTCGTAGAACGAAGCAATAAAATTATGATGCTGCTTTCTGAAAAATAAGATCAGTATGACACAAAAATAGGATGTTATCCCAAACCGATAACATCCTATTTTTTTATGTCATACTGATCTTATCTAATATGCCCGTCAGGTGTGCGATCGTCACACCATAGTTTGTCATTGCGACCTGCTGTTTTTTCGCCCGCTCGATCCGCGAAAGCACATACTTGCGGTTAAACATACAGGCTCCGCACTGTATGATCAGATTGTAGGAAGAAAGGTCTTCCGGGAAATCGGTTCCACTGACAAGTTCAACGGTCAGTCCCTCTCCCACTCTCTTTTTCAACATGTTCGGTATCTTTTCTCTTCCGATGTCCTCTTTTAATGGTGCATGTGTACAACACTCTGCGATCAGGACTTTCGACTGCGGTGTAAGGGCATCTAACATCTTTGCACCCTCCACATAATATGGAAGATCTCCCTTATATGCGGCAAACAGCACAGAAAAAGAAGTCAGCATACTTTCTTTTGGCTTATGCTCATAAACATATCCAAACACCTGTGAATCTGTAATGATCAGTTTCGGCGGCTCCTTTAAGGCAGCCAGTGCCAGTATCATCTTGTCTGTTGTGACACTCATTACCAGGCATTTCTTATCTAACAGTTCCCGGATCGTCTGTACCTGTGGAAGGATCAGTCTTCCTTTCGGTGCCTGGATATCCTGCGGCATGACTAAAAGGACAACATCGTCTTCGCCTACAAGTGTTCCGGTAATCAGGTTATTTCCATAATTTTCCGGCAGAAGTCTGGTCAGCGTTTCTTTTACCGCATCCATACCCTCGCCTGTCTGTGTACTGACCACGAGTGGCGTTTCTTTGGTATCTTCTTTTATCTTGTCAAAAAGCTCTTTTGTATTTTTTCTGACATCCGCCTTACTGATGATAAAAAGAACCGGGGTATTCTTTTCCCGGAAGAAATGATACCACTCATATTCCTGTGAAAGGTCTGCATCCCCTTCGTCCTCGCCGGAAACTACGATCACGGCAAGTTCTGTTTTTTCCGCTGCAAGTCGGGTCTTTTCCACCCGCTGCCCGCCAAGTTTACTCTCGTCATCAAAACCTGCCGTATCAATAATGATACAGGGACCGAGCGGATTGATCTCCATTGCCTTGTAGACCGGATCTGTTGTTGTTCCGGCTACATCTGCAACGATTGATACCTCCTGCCCGGTAAAAGCATTGATAAAGGAAGACTTTCCACTGTTCGTCTTTCCGAAGATCCCGATGTGCAGACGGTTGCTGCTCGGTGTTTCATTTAATGTAACTGCCATCGAACCATCCTCCTAGAAGCGGAAATCCCGTTTTCCTTCTGCAATATCATGGATATGATCGGAGGCTGTTTTCTTTACTTTCGGGTTCGGGATTTTTTCAAGTTCTTTTTCAATGAGTTCCATACCGATCTTTCTGGTTTCCTCGCTTGCATAGTCCTCCAAGTACTCTTTTAAGGTCATCAGCGCATTCGGATGACAGCAGTTTAATATCTGCATATTTTTACAGAGTTCCATAAAGCGGTCTCCGGTTCTGCCCTCTCTGTAGCATGCGGTACAGAAAGAAGGAATATAACCTAATTTCATCAGCCAGTTTACGACCTCATCGAGTGTTCTCTGGTCGCTGACGTCGAACTGCTCACTGGTTACCTCTTCTTTGCTCTCCGGCTCCGCGTAACCACCTACACTTGTTCTGGATGCACCACTGATCTGGGAAACACCAAGTGGTAATACTTTTTCTCTTACTTCCTGGCTCTCTCTTGTGGAAATGATCATACCGGTATATGGTACGGCAACACGGATCAGGGCACAGATCTTTGCAAATGTGTCATCACTGATGCTGTTGTCAAATGCGGACGGATCGATATCATCTGCATGTTTGACACGCGGCACACTGATCGTATGTGGTCCGACACCGTGAACTGCCTCCAAATGTTCTGCGTGCATTAAAAGTCCGGCAAATTCGTAACGGTATTTATCCAGACCGAACAGTACTCCAAGACCGACATCATCGATGCCACCCTCCATAGCGCGGTCCATTGCCTCGGTATGGTAGGCATAATCATGTTTTGGTCCGGTCGGGTGAAGTTCCTCATAGCTTGCTTTATGATAGGTTTCCTGGAAAAGGATATAGGTTCCGATGCCTGCCTCTTTTAATTTACGGTAGTTCTCCACTGTTGTCGCTGCAATATTGACATTGACACGGCGGATCGCACCGTTTTTATGCTTGATGCTGTAGATTGTCTTGATACACTCTAAGATATATTCGATCGGGTTGTTGACCGGATCCTCTCCTGCCTCGATTGCCAGACGTTTGTGTCCCATATCCTGTAATGCGGTTACTTCTTTTACAATGTCTTCCTGTGTCAGTTTCTTCCTAGCGATATGTTTGTTTTTCAGATGGTATGGACAGTACACACATCCGTTGACACAATAATTGGATAAGTATAATGGTGCAAATAATACGATACGATTTCCGTAATAATCTTTTTTGATCTGCTGTGCCAGATCATAGATCTCCTGCACTTTTTCCGGGATCTCACAGGCTAACAGCACGGATGCCTCCCTGTGGTTTAATCCTTTTTTCAGTCTTGCCTTTGCAATGATCTGATCGATCACCTCTACATTGTCCTTGTTCGCATCTGCATAGGCAAGGGTTTCCATGATCTCCTCGTCGGAGATAAACTCCTCTGCTTTTAATGATTTTGCGTTATACATACACTCTTTCCTTTCTTTCCGGTCAGCCGCCTTATTGCTTTCCGGTTAGTTTAATTTTTATAGTCACCACGGTCAACAACGACCTGATATCCTATCGCTTCCATTCGATTCTGCATACAGAAACGGCACTCTGCCGCCTCATCTCCTGTGCAGATCTTATTGTCATATAATTTATATTTCTCCCGCACCGCTACCGGTGAAAGATTCGGCATGACTACATTGGCACCCGCTAAAATACCAAGTTCACGCCCCCTCGGATGAATGGTTCCAAGTGCTGTCGTTGCCGGAAGCAGCACATGTGGTACCAGAAGTCTTATGATACTGAGCAGCCTCAGTGTCCGGTCCAGTGTACCTGCACACTCCCTGCCAAACGGCGTATCCTGCTGCGGGATAAAAGGCCCGATCCCAACCATATGCGGCTGCAAGTCCAAAATAAACTGCAAGTCTTCATATAAGGTATCAAAGGTCTGTCCCGGTGATCCTACCATAAAGCCACACCCGGTCTGATACCCGATCTCTTTTAATTCTCTTAAGCACTGCATTCTGTGCTGAAAAGACATTTTCTGTGGGTGCAGTTTCTTATAGTGTTCCTCATCGGCGGTCTCATGGCGGAGCAGATACCGGTCTGCACCCGCTTCAAAAAATGCCTCATAACTTGCCCGCTCTTTTTCCCCGATGGATAACGTCACCGCACAATCGGGATGCTGTCTTTTGATTTCAGATACCAGCTCACAGATTTTTGCATCCGTATAATAACCGTCTTCGCCCCCCTGCAATACAAAGGTGCGAAATCCCAGTTCATATCCCTTATCACAGCACTCTAAAATCTGTTCCATGCTCAGACGATACCGGTCCGCTTTCTCATTGCTGCAGCGGATCCCGCAATAATAACAGTCGTTTTTACAATAATTGGTAAACTCGATCAGACCTCTCATATAGATCTGATTTCCATAGATCTGCTGTGCCGTCTCTTTTGCCTTTGCTGCAAGATATTCTTTTAATCCCACATCCTCTGTCGTAAGCAGTTCTTCTAACGTTTCCCGGTCGATTGTCCGCGTCTTTCTGATCTTGTCTACTATCTCATAACTGTGTTGCATTGTTTCCTCCATACTTTTTCTATTTTACATTGGAATACGCTGTTTTTACAGTGACTCCATCCAGTCTTCCGATCTTTCCGGACAACGCATTGATCTTATCCTGTGGCGCATCCATTGCCACACTGATGATATGAAGATTTCTCTCTTTATAAGGGATCCCCATTCTTCCAATGATATATCTGCCATATTCATGCAGCAGCTCATTTAACTGCGGCACGGATTCTACATTTTCAATGATGATCCCAAGTAATGCTACTCTCGTTTCCACTTCTGTTTCCTCCTGATCCTAAACACAAAAAGCTGTACCCCCCATAAAAAGGTACAGCTTTAGCCCGTGTTTTTCTTATGCCATACCTTTCACCTCAATCTCGATTTCGGTGTCAGAGTCTGTTTTTTATTTGATTATAAGGTTCCGAACTCATATCCTGCTGCCTTTGCCGCATCAATAAAATCACCTAATATCGCTGCATTGGTCGATGACTCTGCATGAAGCAGATAGATCGCTCCCGGATGCAGCCGCTCTTTTAACTTGGCAAGACTTGCAGTCTGGTCTGGCTGGTTGTTGACATCATAATCCAGATAAGCAAAGCTCCAGAACACACTCTTGTAATTACAGTTATTTACCATCGCAAGTGACTGTTCACTGAAACGTCCGGTCGGATAGCGGAATAAATACATGTCATAGCCAAATGTCTCTTTGATGTACTCATGATTGCCCATGACTTCGTTTTTCTGCTCATCCAGTGTCTGGGATGGAAGTCCCTTGGACGGATGTGTCACACTGTGGTTGCCCAGTACATGACCCTCGTCGATCATGCGCTGTACCAGTTCCGGATCTGCTTCCGCATACGGTTTTGTGACAAAGAATGTTGCCGTCACACCTTTTTCTTTTAAGGTGTTTAAAATGCTCTCCGTCTGTCCATACTCATATCCCTCATCAAAGGTTAGGTAGATCGTATTGGTGTCCTCTCCGATAAAGTAGGCATTGTATTTGCCGTATTTCTCCTGCGCGCTGGTTGCTCCGGTCGGACGGTTCTTCTCATCCACATTGGTGCCCTGTCCCCAGTCCTGACTGGTTGCATCCAACGACTCGACATTCTCAATGACCGGATTGCTCAGTATCTGTCCTTTGTTGGTCTCTGCAACATCGGTGGACTCTGTGCTGTCAATAGCTTCCGTGCCATCTGCCGGCTTATCCTGATATGCGGCATCGGTTGCCAGCACCGCATCCCCGATCGCCTTTGCATAATCACTCAAATGCTCGTCAAACAACTGGTTGTCCGTAGAACTGTTCATAAATCCGAGTTCAACGATACAGGACGGCATATCGGAATGTAAATTCACATAGTAATCTTTGGCAGAACTTTTCTGTGTTCCTGTTTTTACACCACGGTTTCTGGAAATGCCGACCGCATCCAGCCCACTCATAATATTTTCCGCCATCGTGTTCGTCTTTTCGTCTGCCGAACTGCTGATCCAGGTCTCTACCCCATTTCCATCTCCGGTATTCCGGTGCAGGGAAACAAAATAATCTGCTTTGTTCTCATTTGCAAAAGTGGTTCTCTCTTCCAGTGATAAAAAGGTGTCATCACTTCGTGTCAGGATAACCTGCACATCCTCCTGTGCTGCCAGATAAGCCGCAACTGCCTGTGCGATCTTTAAATTGTCATTTTTCTCATAGCGAAGTCTGTAATCGGAACCATTGTCCTTTCCACCGTGTCCGGCATCAATACAGATGGTAAGCTTTCCTTCCTCCAGTCCTGTTTCCGTATCCTCATTTTCATCCAGCACATAGACATCTCCCTCTATCGTAGGAAGTTCCTCCTTGGGATGGATCTTTTCCAGAAGATACCCCATGCCATGAAATAATAAAAGTACCACTGCCAGCTGTACCGCACAATATGTCACACATATTGCATTTTTTATATATCTTTTCCTTCGTTTTCCCACTGTAACCCTTGTCCAATTCTCTTTTTTTCGGGTGTTATCCCGTCTGTTTTCTATTGTACCCTATCTTCCGGAAAAAGACTAGCAAACATTATTTAAGATTTTATGAAGTCAGTCCTGCAAAAACTGTGCCAGCACATAATTGCTCAGATCCTGTCCCCGCTCCGTGAGATAGATCCTGCCTTCGCGCTTGCAAAGCAGTTCCTCCTTCTGCAGTCTGGCTAACGTGTCGCCATAGACCGCCTCGATCGGGATCCCGTAGGCGTGTTCAAAATCGCTCCGGTAAATGCCTTCGATCATGCGCAGTCCAAGAAACATCGTCTCTTCCATCTGCGCTTTTCTGTCGACCTGTTCCACCGAAGCATGAAGATTGGTCGCCGGAAGTGTTTCTTTTCCCTCCTGCTCCCACAGTCCTGCCCGAAGCTCGTTCGTGCCGCTTAAATAATCGTAAAGCTCTCTGGTGTTGGAATAGCGGATATTATCTAACAGGGAGGCAGCTCCCAAGCCGACGCCAAGGTAATCGATCCGTTTCCAGTAGCCAATGTTATGGCGGCAGGCATATCCCGGAAGTGCAAAATTGGACACCTCGTAATGCTGGTAACCTGCCTCTTTTAATGCCTTCTCCGTGATCTTTGTGATGCGGTAGGTCTCCTCCTCATCCGGCAAGGCATCCGTTTTCATCCCCGCCTGCTGCTTGATCGCATCAAACTTATACAGATCATAAAACGGTGTCCCCTTTTCGATCATAAGCGAATACGCGGAAATATGTTCCGGTTTCAGGCGCAATACTTTCTGTAAGGAAGCATATGCCTTTTCCGCCGTCTGTCCCGGCAGGGCATTCATCAGATCGATATTGATATTGGTAAACCCATGTGCCCTTGCCATGTCATAGGTCTTTAAAAACTGCTCAAACGTATGGATCCTGCCCAATATCTTTAACTCTACATTATCCGGCGACTGCAGTCCGATGCTTAACCGGTTAATGCCGCTCTGACGGTAGGAAACGAATTTTGCCTCCGCGATCGTTCCCGGATTACATTCGATCGATATCTCTGCATCTGCCGCCACTTCAAAAGAATCATAAACCTGCTGCAATATGGATGCCATGGAACGCTCGGTCAGCCAGGAGGGGGTTCCTCCCCCGATGTAGATGGTGCTGATCCTGCGGTCTTTCATTTTATTTCCATAGAAGGCGATCTCTTTTTTGAGTGCCGTCACATAAGCAGTCTGCGTATCTTCATCTGCCGGAAACGAAAGGAAATCGCAATAATTACATTTTTTTACACAAAACGGAATGTGAATGTAAAGCTCTAATTCTTTCTTCTCCATTCTTAATCCTCATCCAGTTTTAAGACACTCATGAATGCTTCCTGCGGGATCTCTACATTGCCGACCTGACGCATTCTCTTCTTTCCCTCTTTCTGCTTTTCAAGCAGCTTCTTCTTACGGGAAATATCACCACCGTAGCATTTTGCAAGAACGTCTTTCCGGAGTGCTTTTACGGTTTCTCTGGCAATTACCTTGCCGCCCACTGCCGCCTGGATCGGGATCTCAAATAAATGTCTCGGGATCTCCTCTTTGAGTTTCTCACACATCTTTCTTCCACGCTCATACGCGCTGTCCTTGAATACGATAAAGGAAAGTGCATCCACCTGCTCTTTGTTGATCAGGATGTCTAATTTCACAAGCTCGGAACGCTCGTACCCTTTTAATTCATAGTCAAAGGACGCATATCCTCTGGAACGTGATTTTAACGCATCAAAAAAATCATAGATGATCTCATTTAACGGCAGATCGTATTTGATCAGCGCACGGGTTTCCTCTAAATACTCCATGCTGATATAAACGCCACGCCGCTCCTGACACAGGGTCATGATCGCACCGACATAATCACTGGTCACCATGATCTCTGCAGAAACGATCGGCTCTTCCATATATTCGATCTCGGAGGGGTCCGGCAGGTTGGACGGGTTGGTAAGCTCTATCATTTCCCCGTTGGTCTTGTATACTTTGTAAACAACGCCCGGTGCTGTCGTTACCAGATCCAGATTAAATTCTCTCTCTAAACGCTCCTGAATGATCTCCAGATGTAACAGTCCAAGGAAACCACAGCGGAAGCCAAAGCCCAGTGCCAGTGAGGTTTCCGGCTCATACTGTAAAGAGGCATCGTTGATCTGTAATTTTTCAAGGGCATCTCTTAAATCCGGATATTTGGCACTGTCTGCCGGATACATACCGCAGTAGACCATCGGGTTTACTTTTTTATAACCCGGCAGTGGCTCTGCGCACGGACGTGTACTGTTTGTTACGGTATCACCAACACGCGTATCGCGCACATTTTTAATGCTGGCACAGATATAACCTACCATTCCGGCTGACAGCTCGTCACATGGGATAAACTGTCCCGCACCGAAATAACCGACTTCCGTTACATCTGATTTTGCCCCGGTCGCCATCATAAGGATCGGATCTCCGACTTTTACGGTTCCCTCTTTGATACGGCAGAACACGATCACTCCCTTATAGGAATCATAGAGTGCATCAAAGATCAACGCCTGAAGCGGTGCCGCAGGATCTCCATTTGGTGCCGGGATCTTTTTTACGATCTGCTCTAACACTTCCTCGATATTCAGTCCTGTCTTTGCGGAAATACGCGGTGCATCTGCCGCCTCGATCCCGATCACATCCTCGATCTCTTTTACGACTTCATCCGGCTGTGCACTCGGCAGGTCGATCTTGTTGATGACCGGCATGACATCCAGATCATGATCCAGTGCCAGATAAACGTTGGCAAGAGTCTGTGCCTCTACGCCCTGTGCCGCATCCACCACAAGGATTGCTCCGTCACAGGCTGCAAGGCTTCTGGATACCTCGTAGTTAAAATCCACATGCCCCGGTGTATCGATCAGGTTGAAGATATATTCCTCTCCGTCGTTCGCCTGATAGATGATACGGACTGCCTGGGATTTGATGGTAATGCCTCGCTCCCGCTCCAAATCCATATTGTCCAGAACCTGTGCCTGCATCTCACGGCTGGTCAGGGTCCCGGTTCTTTCTATGATACGATCTGCAAGGGTTGACTTGCCATGATCGATATGTGCAATAATACAAAAATTTCTGATCTTACTCTGGTCTATTGACATCCCAATTCCTCCTGTCCTTCCCCAGTTAAAAAAGCGCACTTAACTGAGGATATACTTTATTATAAGTGATAGGACAAGGGTGCGTCAATATCTAACGAAAGTTATCTCATAACATCCATTCTGATCTCATCAATGATGCTCTTATTCTTCATCCTGCTTACTTCAACGTGCGTAAGAAGCATCACAACCGCGGATAACCCGATGGTTCCTGCCACAAGTGCCACCCATGGGATCTGATACAATACCGGAAAAGCCTTCCGGATCGATAAGTTGATCACAAATGGGATTGCAATTCCAAATAAGATCCCGGGGATCAGTGACTTTATCAGGCAGAAGATACTTTCCCAGTAGATCATTTTACAAAGTGATCCATTTGTCATTCCAATGCTTTTAAGAATGGCAAACTCACGGCTCCGGATCCTGATATTATTTGCCAATGTACTGATCACACTTGTAAATCCCATCAGGATCAGCAACATAACAAATCCATACAGCACGATCTCTGCAAGAACGATCGCAATGTTTAACATTTTTACCATCGTATCTTTCCGGGCGATCCTTACGGTATAGCCCTGCTCCACATAGGAATCTTCTGTAAGGATCGGATAATATTCCTCAATGACCTTTCTGACATATTTCGTGTAAGCCTGTTCATCCTCCGGTGTGCTAAACCAGTCAAAATATCTTGCTGCCACACCCGGCACAACCAGTCTGACCGGATAGGGATTCGCCTCTTTAAATCCATCTTCGATCAGATCTTCCCCGGTAAGGATCCCTCCCACTTCAAATGCCTGCTTTTCATTTGCGGCATTGACAAACATGATCTGATCCACGTCATTTTTAAATGGTCTGATCGTTTTTAACCTTCCATTTTCGTTGTACTCGTAACTGTTGATCAGAAGGTTGCTGCCATACTTGGCTCCCGCCCGGTCACATAATTTTTTATAAAGCGTATCATCCACCGACATAAGTTCCACTTTTGTTTCCTGATTTTCATCAAAAAGATCCGGTACCTGTAACATATCTTCTGTGAGGATCGCCGGATCAAGCAGGGCATGATATGTGAACGTATCGCTTCCCACACCATAGACCTCCGTACCAAATGCCGCTAATTTCTCTGTGATCTCATTATAAGTGGAAGCCGGGATCGGTGCTGTAATCTTTTTTTCTTCTTTGCCGGTATTTTGATTAAGTTCTGTTTTATAATTAGAGGAATAATCCACCATCATTTCCTCTGAATCTACCGTCATCCATTCCCGGAACTCTTTTGCCTGACCGGAAAGTCCGCCTGTTAAAAGAATCAGTAAAATACCAAGTGACAATGCACGGATCGTTGCCTTATATCCGTTCTTATTCCGTTTGATGTTTTTGCAGGCGATCGCTCCCTCACATCCAAAGAACTTTTCAATCAGACCGTCTTTTACTTCTGTTTCTTTAAAATCCGTGCCTGTTTCCATTCCCTTTACACACTGGATCGCCGTAAGTTTTCCAACCTCTTTTGCCGGTTTATAGGCAGAAAGATACACGATCAAAAAGGAAAAACCGGCTGCAGACAGATACGTCCAGACCGAAACACAAAAGGACAGGGAAAAAGAAAATGGTCTCATGATGACCACCCTTGACAGGTCATTGAGATCTGAAACAAAATGTCCCATGATCTTTACGCTGCTATAACCGATCAGGGTTCCCGCCGTAAGCCCAAGCGGGATCCCGATCGCGCAAAGCCACATACTCTCGTAGATCACGCTCGATCTGATCTGTTTTCTGGTTCCTCCCACACATTTTAAAATTCCAAATTCCTGAATCCTTTTATTTGCACTTGCTGCAAAAATATTCGAGATCACGGTTACCGACATCACAGCGATCAAAAGTCCCAAAAGCAGTGCAGGTACTGCAAGCATCAGGAAATATGCACCGCCATATTCTCCATACTCCGGTCCTAAGAAATCGGTGAGCATCTTATTCCCACTTGTTACCAGGCACATCACTGCGGTCACAAGTGACGTTGCCAACGCGATCGCAGAAATTCCTGCCATCGTCCTCTTTTTGTTTAATTTTATCTGACTGAGTGCGAGCTGTGCTGTTATCTTCATACTCTCATCACCTCGTCTTTTACGATTTTTCCGTCTCCAAGCGTGATGATCCGGCTCGCCTGTAATGCGATCTTTTCGTCATGTGTGACCAGAAGAATCGTCTGATTGTATTTCTGATTTGTTGTTTTCAGAATATCCATGATCTCTCTGCCTGTTTTGCTGTCCAGATTTCCGGTTGGCTCATCTGCCAGCAGGAAGGCAGGCTCATTGATCAACGCTCTTCCGATCGACACTCTCTGCTGCTGTCCTCCTGACATCTGTCCCGGCAGATGCTTTGCCCGTTTCTCAAGTCCAAGCCGCTTTACGATCTCCTCAAGACGCTCTTTATTTTCTTTTCTGCCGTCAAGTTTCCACGGCAGAGCAATATTTTCCTCTGCAGTAAGCGTAGGGATTAAATTATAAAACTGATAGACGATCCCCAGATTTCTTCTCCGAAAAATGGCAAGTTCATCCTCATTCATGGATGAGATATCATTTCCCTCAATGAGGACGGAACCGCCTGTCGGGTCATCAATGCCTCCGATCAGATTCATAAGCGTGGATTTTCCCGACCCGGATGCTCCGATGATCGCTACAAATTCTCCCCGTTCCACAGAAAAAGAAACATGGTCGAGCGCGATCACTTCTGATTCACCCTGACCATATTTCTTTGTTAAATCCTTTACTTCTAAAACAGCCATCTTAATTTCCTCCTTTTTCCATCTCCATCCTATCAAGGCAAAATGACTGTTCCGTGACTATACCAAAATTAATTGTGACAATTTTGTCACTTAAAAAACTTTATGACAAAAGTTGTTCCCTCTCCATTGCCTCCGAAATCGACATCGATATCTCCGCCCTGGCCTTTCACAATAGATAACGCAAGCGGCATTCCAATCCCAAATCCATTTTCGTTTGTTGAATATTCAAATCGTTTAAATAGTGCCGCATACTGTTCCCGGCTCATGCCCGCACCGCTGTCCCTGACCGAGATCCAGTGATACATCGGATTTTCGCCACTGTCTATTTTGATCGTGCTCTCTTTCGGCGAGTACTCGATCGCATTTTTAACAATATTCGTCAGTGCCTCCACGGTCCAACGTTTGTCACAATTTATAGAAAAATCATTTTTCAGTTCCAGCGTCTGATCCTTTACATCAAGAAGTATTGCAACCGAAGGCTTTACCGCTTCCAGCAGTTCGGATGCCTTCACATCCCTTTTATGAAAATCGACCGCATGCGCATCGAGCTTTGCCATTTTAAGCAACGCCCCCACAAGCCATTCCATCTTATTTAGTGAAAACTGGATATTGTGGATAAACTCTGCCTGTTTTTCCGGCTCTGCCTCTTCCAGCAGATCTGCCATGATCCTCATGGATGTGATCGGTGTTTTAAGCTGATGGGAGATATCCGCCATGTATCTGGAAAGAACGTCTCTTTCTGATTCCAGTACCCTGATCTGTTCATTTTTCTGATCGACCAGGGAATAAATATCATTTTTCAGAACAGGGAACACACCTTCCCTGTTCTCGCGGATATCCAGTTCTTCCCCGGAAATGTAGCCTTTCACAAACTCCGACAACTGCTCCACTTCTTTTTTCCTAATCCACACGATATCCCATTCCTCTCACTGTCTCAATCTTTACCGCGTCCCCAAGTTTTTCCCGCAGCCGTTTCACATAAACGGTGAGTGTATTATCCTCCACAAAATTTCCGTCAATGTCCCATATTTTATCTAAGATCTGCTGTCTGGATAACAAAACGCCCTGATTCTTTGCAAAAATAAGCAGCAACCGGTATTCGAGTGCCGTAAGGTCAATCATTTTATCCCCGACATAAACTTTTGCCTCATCTGCGTTGATCCTTGCCTGCCCAATCCCTATTACATTACTTTTTTCTGTCTGACCGTCTCTGACAGATAACACACGCCTGACTCTCGCAAGCAGTTCCCGGATGCGAAACGGTTTTACGATATAGTCCTCTGCTCCCTCATCAAATGCCTTTACGATCGTGTTTTCATCGTCCACGACCGTCAGGAAAATGACAGACGTATGGGCACTTTTTAATTGCTCACTCAGATCCGCTCCAATCCCATCCGGGAGCTGCATGTCTAAAATGGCAAGATCAAATTTCTGTTTTGCAATATCACTGCCTGCGTCTGCCACCGTCGTGGCATGGCAGACCTCATATCCTTCCATTTGCAGGGCGTATGTAATTCCAGATGCGATCATCATATCATCTTCTACTAATAGGATTGTGTTCATGAGTCATTTTCCTTTCCTGCTAATCGCATCATTTATATTAGTACGAAAGTGCATTTAAATTATCTGATTTTCTTATTCTTTATTCCATTTTTTATTAACGCTATTATGCTGATCAGGACATACAGTGATGTGTAATTTATAAAGATATCTCTATATGCACTCTGTGCTAACGGTTCTATGAACTGATTCAACCATATAAATCCAAATGCCAACGCCATTGTTGGTATATAGACAGCAATGGCTCTGATCCATATCTTTTTTATTGGTAAATTTTTTGCCAGTTCGTATGCAATAATTCCGATCAGGACGATCCCTGCCCTTGTCAGTTCGTGCCAGTTTCCACTTGGATCATCTCTGTAACCCAGAGCTAAATATAAAACGCTGTTTAAGATCGTCGCCACCGTATAGATCACACAAAACAGAACCAAACTTTCTTTTAACCACTTATTCCATATTTTTTTCATAACTGCCTCCCTTTGCTGATATAAATTTAGCTTTTATATTTTCCCTATAGATTTAACAAAATGAAATCACCGTCTTTCGATGTACCTGCTCTACCGGATAAAATGTGTTGCTACCCATTCTTCCGTTTCCGGCAAACCAAACGTTTCTTTTCCCAAAGCAATGCTCTTCATTAAAAACACCATATTTCTTGCAAGCACACGCATCGTCTGTTTTCCCTCTTCATCCATTTCTGCTTCTCCCTGCTCACGACCATGAATAGAATTCCAATACTGGCTGGATGCGATCGGCATATTTGATATGGTAAAATATTTATTCAACTCATCAAATGTTGCAGAGCATCCACCACGTCTTGCACATACGACGCTTGCTCCGACCTTCATTGTCTTATCAAAATGTGAACTGTAAAAAAGCCTGTCCAGAACTGCGATCAATGTCGCATTTGCAGAAGCATAATAAACCGGACTGGCAACAACAAGCCCATCTGCCGCTTCAAATGCAGGAGCCAGTTCGTTGACAATATCATCAAAAACACATTTTCCCAATTCGCTGCAGCGTCCACAGGCAATACAGCCTCTGACATCCCTGTTTCCGACACAGACCACCTCTGCCTCAACGCCTTCTGCTTCAAATACTTTTCTCATTTCTTCCAGTGCTATCGATGTATTTCCATTTTTCCTTGGACTTCCATTGATCATTAATACTTTCATTTTATTACCTCTTTTCTAAAGTTCAATCGTTTCTAAATCATTCGGGATCAGAAGATTTCCATATATAACAACTGGAAATTATCTGTGGATATACATCCTTGTCAGATCCGGCTCATTATCCCCCTGAACCATGCACAAAAATTTCCAACCATATCTCTCATAAAAACCTGTATGGTCTGTAATCAAATAAATCGGAGTAATCTCTTTTGATTTCATATCCTTCACAACGATATCAAGTAATTGTCCCGCAATGCCCTGACACCGGTACTCCTTTTCCGTATATACCGCGCAGACGTTTGGCGCAAGATCTTTCCTGTCATGAAAATCATTTTCAATCACACCAAGACCTCCTGCAATGTGTCCGCCATCCAGGCAAAGATACCAGCCATATTCTGTTTCATGATTAAGATAGGCTTCCATACATTCAAGATAAGCCTCCTGTGGCACTCCCCATTTATCATGAAACCATGCAGCTGCTTCTTCTTTTAATTCAGGTTTTTGTCTCAAAGTAATATAAGAATATTCTTTCATATTTACCTCCATAAATTGAATTTTTCACAGCACATAGTAATACAGGCAAATGTTCTGATACGTTCCATCTTTCATCAAAAATCCATTCGGAATGGTTCCCAACTGTACGAAACCAAGACGTTCATATAAGTGCCGCGCATGAATGTTATTTTCAACCACAGCATTAAACTGCATCAGTTTGAATCCACATTTTTTTGCCTGGGCAAGACAATGCGTGACCAGTTGTTCCCCAATGTGTTTTCCCCGACAGGCTGAATCAATGGCATAGCTGGCATTTGCGATATGCCCACATCGGCCGACATTATTCGGATGAAGAATATAAAGCCCGACAACCTTTCCGTCGTCATCTGCAACCGCGCAGTGTGTTTGTCCGGCAAAAAACACCTTTCCGCTTTCCGCATCGAGACAATCCATCTGTGGAAAAGCAACCCCTTCTTCAACTACCTCGTTCCAAATATGCACCATAGCAGGTATGTCCTGCTCGTTATAATCTCTGATTTCCATTTATGTATTCCTCCATCTGTTTCAAGTTTTTTCAGTTTTAAAAGTTAAAATCTGTTAAGCCCATTTGAGAAACTCTTTAGTCAAAATATTTAAACTCCTCGCCATCATTGAGAACAAGTTGGAACTGCTTTACATCTTTTGCCTTAGTGCCGTAGCGTATCACATTCAAATGCAGTTTTCCTAACGGCATCCAGAATGTGTGCCTGTTCCCTCCTGTTTCTTCAATAACCTCCTGCCATGGCTTTCCATTGATACGGAGCGTACCCGTAAAATTATACTTTGTCATTTTCATTGGGTATTTCTTGCATTGCCCAGCTTTATCCAAAAACAATACACTGTTTTTTGCTCATGAGTAGAAGCCATAAGTCCCAGATCGTCCCAATAATAATCCATCATTGCATACTTTTCCGGTGAAAGGTTATACTTTTCGCAAATTATTTCCTTATAACTTTTAATCTCATGATTTCTATCGGCAACACAGCGTGGTTCGCCGAGAATGTCAACAAGTTCCGATACCCTCGCAGGAATTGTAAACTGCTTTCCATTAAGAATAAAATGATCATCACACAAGTCAATCGTTACCGGAATTATATTTTTCGGTTGTTTTTCACTAAATAATAACACAAGTTTCTCCCCCAGTCTGTTTTCTAATCTTCCTGCCTTTCGGACAAGAAGTATCTTAAAAATCACGGCTATGCAATTCTCCTATCCACATTTTGTTCCATTGCATGTTCTAAGCATCTTTGTAATGCCGAATAATTACCATGTATATCTGATATTATTGCTATCTTCATCAACAATCCCCCATATCATATTTGCATCTGAAAATCCCCAAATTCAAACAGCCCCGCTCCTTGTTTGAGCTGCCCTTTTTCTTCAAGCTGTGCAAACTGGAAGTTATAGAAAGCCCCTTCGTTCAGCCTCTTTTATCAATTTTGGCTGAATTAAAGGATATGTCCATTCTGTTGGAAGTTCATCGAATTTGAACACCTTTTCTATCTCGCTATGTAATTGTGATTCAAATTCTGTTATTTTAGCAAAATACAACATTCCATACGATTCTTCTCCAGTATCATTGACTCTGGTCTTGCCGATGACGGAGTATATGCAAACAGGTTCTATTGTATAAACTACCGCTCCTGTTTCCTCGTACAACTCCCTCTTTGCGGTATCAAGAATGGATTCTCCATGCTCCCTGTGACCACCGGGCACTTCAAAGGTATTTCGTTCCTTGTGTTTGCAAAACACCCATTTATTGTCAGACCTTGAAATGATAACGGCAAATTTAAGCAAAAAATCATCCGCTGTGTCGTAGAACTTGACTTCTAACATTGTCCCACCTCCGTTTAATTTCTGATTTGTCAACCTCTTTGGTCAAAGTATTTGAACTCCTCGTTCCAATTATAAAAGCTGGATTTTTACAATGCCTTAGTAAAACAAATAATCCTATTTGCTTCTGTAAAATTCATGGCTTTATGGAAATAAAAACTATCTATGTTATCTATTTCGCAATCACTTGCAAACTCCTGACAGCCACTATATCTTGCCCACGATTCACACTCCGATAAAAGTTCTTTCGCATACCCTTTATTCCGGTAGCCCTCTTTTATAAAAATTCCCTCTAAGTAACCAACAGGAGTTGTTACTGTTCTCTCTACATAGTCATATCGTAACTGGCATTGTGCAAAACCAATAGGAATATCATTTTTATATTTCAAAAAGAATTGGGATTTGCCTTTAGAAATGATTTCTGAAAATTCATCAATCAACTCACTAACAGAATGGCTGTTCCACATTAGTATTGCTAAATTTGCCAGTATTTCTAAATCTTGCTTCCCTGCTTTTCGTACCATATCCATTCCTCCAAATTTTACCTGCTACCCATCTTTCTTTTTAATTTGAAAAAACACCTGCAAAATTACTTTTTCCTATTATGAATCGTATACTGCAAATTGGAAGTTGTCAGTCCATAATTAACCGACTATCATCATTCCATTCACCATACATAATTCCCTCTTTTGTATTATCTAAGAGTTTCTATAAACGACTCTAAAATAATTCAGGCTGTTTTTTCTTTATCTAAATCGTATCCATTCTTACTCGTTGATACAGGGAAGGAAATTTCTGAAAATTATCTCAAATTTCCATATCCGCCTGCAATGTCTCCAGAATAGCACCGTCAATTACAAATCCTTTTTCAGACATATCCGACAACACTGCACGACCAGCATCTGTCATTCTCCCCAATCGTTCCATTCTGCGACAACGTTCCTTATTCAACTCTGACCATAAACTACCTTTTCTTCGAGATGCTAATCTTTGTGCAGTAGTAATACCATTTTCCATTTTCTTTGTTGTACTGTCAATCCAGCCAAAACACATTGCTTCTTCAACCGCATCTATATACCAAAATGTCTCATTATCCACTGAACGTCCACGTTTTACCACTACCCAGCATTCACTTTCCTTACACACCTTTCTAACTTTCCACATTTTTCCCCTTTTCATTGTGTAATGCCTCTTTTTGTAACCGTTCAATTTCCTGAATAAATTCTCTCCATTGTTTCTCTATTTGATAAGTATTTGATTTTAACGGTTCATCAGTATCATACATAATTGCCAAAATCCAATCATGCACAGTATAATAAAATTCTCGAACACGACTTTCATTAATAAATACCCCTATTCGATCTATCACTGACAATCGTATCATGTAGCAAACAATTTCAAAATATATGATAAAATCACGCCCTTTGACTATTCTAAGGGGCTTTTTTCCTTCATCCAAAAAATGAGAATACCAATTTCGTGTTTCCACTAATCTTGACATAAACTTATATCTCGTAACTTTTAGCAACGGCATGATTTCACATGCGTATTTCTTATGATAATTAAAAAAATATTTTTTACAAAGACAATAGACAGCCACCATATAATCTCCAACAGTTCCCTTTCGAGAGTCAGGATATTTATTATATATTTCCTTTTTCTGCATTTGCACTTGATTCTTATTTGCCTCATACAGCCCTTCAATAACATGAAGCAATAATGTCATTTTATGATTTGTTATAACATGGTCATACGCCTTAGATAAAAGACACTGAAACGAATATATTGGATATGAATTTATTTTTCGAAATTCCTTTATCTTTTGTTCATTTAATGTAGTTTCATCAATATCACAAATGATCAGATTATCTTTCAAGAAATGATCACTTGTTTCATACTTAGCAGCTCGTTTTGATATATCCATTTCATTTCCATTTATGTAAAGCACTTCCATTAAAGGAAATGATCCTAAATAAAAAAAGATTAAACTTTCCAAGTCTGAAAGGAGATCCATTATTTTTTCTTTTCCCGCTCTTCCACATATTTGTATAATCAATTTTTGTTGGTTACTTTCCAGTTCTACCTTACAATTATCAATTTTAACCTCTAACTTAGAGCCTAGATGCCTACTGATTACTTTAGATCTATATTTTGCCAAAATATGAGTCATAGATGCCCCTCCTAATATCATAGCATACTTTTCAAAATACCAAATTGTCAAACTCTTTCTGCTTCCATCTTCCTGTCCTTCAGACAAGAAGTATCCCTCGCTTTAAGTTCGGTCACTTACAATCTGCCAATCATATCTGTATCTGAAAATCCCCAAATTCAAACAGCCCCGCGCCTTGTTTAAGCTGCCCTTTTTCTTCAAGCTGTGCAAATCCGGTTTCAATGTCATTGATCAGCGAAACGGAAATGTCCAGCTGATGATGTCCCGGTAAGACTCTGGCAATCTCATATTGCTGTAAACGTTTGACGGAGCGATAGAAAAGCTGCGGATCCGTAGTCGGGTAAAACGCGTATAAACAGCCTTTGTAAATCAGATCGCCCGAAAACAGGTATCTTCGCTCCGGCTCATAAAAACAGCAGTGTCCGGGAGAATGCCCCGGTGTATGTATGACCCTGATATTCCTTCCGCCCAGATCCAGACAATCGTTGTCCTGTAAAATGGTCTGTGGTGTTCCCTGAAAGATCCGATAATTACCAGGATCAAAATCTGCCGGAAAATCGCAGGGAGCCTTAGTCAGATTGCTTATGACAGCCTGAAGTGGTAGCGGAAATCTAACCGACAGCCAGTCCTTTTCAAACGCATGGACAGCAATATGCTCAAAATACTGATGTCCGCCGATGTGATCCCAGTGTGCATGAGTCGTAACAACCATAACAGGCAGTGTTGTCAGACTATCCACAATATTTTTAATGTTGGAAACACCTAATCCTGTGTCGATCAGAATCGCTCTCTCCCGCCCGCATAGCAGATAACAATGTGTTTCCTCCCAATGCTTATATTCGCTGATCGCAAATGTCTGGGAGTCGATCTGCTCCACCGTAAACCAATGATCCATAGAAATACTTTCCTCGTCAAATGTTGATTGCTCCAGTTATAAAAATGGAATTTACCAGTTTCGTTCCCCAACTCTTATGATTAGTGATTATATCTAATACC
>JBNMKU010000014.1:0-36640 GCA_050874505.1 Roseburia sp.
CAGGTGCTCTGTCAGTAGTCCTGTTCATTATTACGGCGATCTTAAGTTTGGTTGTATTTAAAGTAACCGGAAATGACAAGAGGAAGGGGTGACGAGTATGAGTGAAATTCAGGAAACAAAAAAAGGATTAGGCCTTCATGCAAGAAGAGTGATCGCCTATGTGGTACTTTGTATCATTACATTCTTCTGTCTGTTCTGGTTTTATATTTTGTTTATCAATGCGACACGTTCCAATGGCGAGCTGCAGGCGGGCTTTACGCTTGCACCGAGCAGCCACTTATGGGAAAACTGGTTAAACCTGGTACACGGAACACTGCCTGTATGGAGAGGAATGTTTAACAGTTTGATCGTAGCGACCTGCAGTGCAGCACTGTGTGTTTACTTCTCAACCATGACTGCATATGCCATTCACGCATATGAGTTTAAACTGAAAAAATTTATCTACCCGTTTATCCTGATGATCATGATGATCCCGACACAGGTAACAGCACTTGGTTTCGTACAGTTGGTTTCTAATATGAAACTGGAGGACAATTTCATCCCATTGATCGTTCCTTCCGTGGCAGTACCGGTTACCTTCTTCTATATGAAACAGTACATGGAGAGTTCCTTACCGTTATCTCTGATCGAGGCAGCGCGTATTGATGGTTCCGGTGAATTCCGTACCTTTAACTCGATCGTACTTCCACTGATGAAACCGGCAATCGCGGTTCAGGCGATCTTCACCTTTGTAAGCAGCTGGAACAACTACTTTACACCGGCATTGATCTTACATAATGACAAGATGAAAACACTTCCAATTTTGATCGCACAGCTCCGTGCGGCAGACTGGCTGAAGTTTGATATGGGTCAGGTTTATGTTATGATCGCATTCTCCATCTTCCCGGTTATCGTGGTATATTTGATCTTATCCAAACATATCGTGCAGGGAGTTGCACTGGGTAGTGTAAAGGGTTAAAAATTTCCTTTGCAAGAAAATGCGAATGTGCTATACTGGGATTAGTACGAAACGAATCAATCTGATTTACGGAAAAGCACAAGCATAGGAGATGGAAATATGACAGAAACAGGATTTTGGATTTTTCTGGTTGCATTACTTTTTATCGTAATTATAGCGGCTGTAATAGCAGTAGTTGCATCTGTGTCAGGTGCGGCAGCAGCGATTGTAGACGATGAGGAATCAGAAGACTAAATAAAAGAAAAAGGATGCCTTGCAAAAGGCATCTTTTTTTCATGATAAAAACATGGAAAAAGGAGCAGAAGGAATGTTGTCGAAGTTTAGCGTAAAAAGACCCTATACGGTTATCGTTGGCGTGATCCTTGTCATTGTTCTGGGAATTGTTTCATTCACCAAAATGACAACGGATCTGTTGCCGGATATGAATCTGCCGTATGCACTGGTCATCACAACGGATGTTGGCGCAAGCCCGGAGGAAGTGGAGAGTGATGTCACTGCACCGATAGAGTCTGCCATGGCAACAACTTCTGATATTGAAAATGTAAGTTCCATGTCGTACGACAGTTATTCGATGGTCATTCTCGAATATGAGCAGAGTGCCAATATGGATTCGATCCTGATCGAGATCCAGCAGGAGCTTGACCAGTTGGAGGGCAGTTTCCCGGACGGAGTCGGAACACCGGTCATCATGCAGATCGACCCGGATATGATGCCGATCATGGTGGCATCCGCAGATATCGAAGGGATGAGTCAGAAAGAAATTTCCGAATATGTCGAGGAAGAACTGGCACCTGCCGTCACGAGTGTAAGCGGTGTGGCATCGGTATCAACAACCGGAGTGCTGGAAGAAAAGGTGCAGGTAACGCTGGATGACGAGAAGATAAAGGCACTCAATGAAACGATACAGGATAAGATCGAGGAGCAGTTTACCGGGGCACAGGAAGAACTCGATCAGGCGGCAGAGAAGATCGCAGACGGCAAGGCACAGCTTGAGAGCGGAAAAGAGGAACTTGCCAGCCAGATGGGACAGGCAGAAAACGAGATGACCAATGGCAAGATCGAAGCATTTGTTTCGGAGTCTGACTTAAACCAGAACAGCATGACCTTGGCGGCAGCAAAGACCCTGATCGAGGCGGCAATCCCGGAATTACAGCAGATCTATCAGGACGGAAAACAGCTGCAGCTGCAGATCGAACAGGCACAGCGGTTGAATGAGGAGAGCACCTCGGCATTGGAGCAGCAGATCGAGGATCTCGAAAACCAGATCACAGGCGGGACGACAGGTGATCCCGGGACCGGAGATACCAGTCAGAGTGCGGCACTGGATGCTCTTTTGAACCAGAGCGGCGTAGACAGCAACCAGCTGGAACTGCTCAAATATCAGTTGTTAGAGACCAATGCCTCATTAAGTGCACAGTGGGGAACGCAGCTGGCGGCATTTGGCGTCAACTTATCTGCAGTGGACGATATCCCACAGGCAATCGCAACGCTTTCCGAAAAACTGATCGAGATCAACACCGCCATGGCAACGATCGATGCGGCAAAAGTTCAGGTGGAAACCGGAAAGACGACGTTGGATGATGCGTATGTTACCTTAAATAAGACCGAGATCGCAAGTATTCTCGAGATGAGTGATGCCTCTGCACAGCTGGCAGATGGAGAAAACCAGCTGACACTGGGACAGGCACAGTTAGACGAGTCAAAAGAGACGGCAAAGGCATCGGCAGACTTAAATACGATCCTGACAGTAGAGAATCTTGCGGGGATCTTAACGGCACAGAATTTCTCCATGCCGGCAGGTTATGTGCAGCAGAAGGATGCCTCTTATCTGGTGCGCGTGGGGGATAAGGTCGACAGCCCGGAAAGTCTGGAGCAGATGGTTTTGATTGATCTTGGCATGGATGATATGGAGCCGGTCCGTCTCGGGGATGTGGCAGAGGTGGAAGTTGTTGACAATGCCGCAGAGTCCTATTCCAAACTGAACGGAAACCCGGCGATCATGCTGTCGATCGAAAAACAGACCGGCTATTCGACCGGAGATGTCGCAAAGAAAGTAAAGGAGAAATTTGCTTCTCTCGAGAAACAAAAGGATGGGCTTCGCATGACGATCCTGATGAATCAGGGTGTTTATATCGACCTGATCGTAAAGTCCGTGCTTGAAAATATGATCGTGGGAGCATTTCTTGCCATTATTGTATTGATCCTGTTTTTAAAAGATATCAAGCCAACGCTTGTGATCGCATGCTCCATTCCTCTTAGCGTGATCTTTGCGATCGTGCTGATGTATTTTACCGGTATTTCTTTAAATATCATCTCACTTTCCGGTCTCGCACTTGGAATTGGTATGCTGGTGGATAACTCCATCGTCGTTATCGAGAATATCTATCGTCTGCAGCATGAGGGATATTCCATCCGAAAGGCTGCCGTGGAGGGAGCGAGCCAGGTGGCAGGCGCGATCTTTGCATCGACATTGACCACGATCTGTGTGTTTGCACCGATCGTCTTTACTGAGGGAATCACGAGGCAGCTCTTTGTTGATATTGCACTCACCATAGCATATACGCTTACCGCGAGTCTGATCGTGGCACTGACTTTCGTTCCGATGATGGCAGCAGGTATTTTAAAGCATCCGAAGGAAGTGAAACAGGGATTTTTTGAAAAGGTGCAGCAGGGATACCGCAGGGTGATCGTTGTGACACTGAAATATAAAGCCGTAGTTCTGATCGGTGTTGTGGTTCTTTTGGCGGCAAGCATGGTGCTTGCATTGTCGAGAGGTTTTTCGTTTATGGATATGGGCATGGAAGCGGATCAGATGACGGTCACGGTAGCACCGAAAGACGGGGAAAACCTGACCTTTACCGAGCTGACCGAGCGTGCAGATGAAGTTGTGGAAAAGGTATCGGGGATCGAGGGCATCGATGCGATCGGAGCGATGGCTGGCGGTGGAAATGTGATGTCGATGGGATCAGACAGCGATACGGCGACACTCTATCTTCTGTTAGAGGAAGGCAGTAATGTGACAACGGATGCAATTACAGACCAGATCGCGGCACTGACAAGGGACATGGACTGCGAGGTGTCCGTGGATGCGTCCTCATCGGATATGACATCATTTTTCGGAAGCGGGATCTCTGTCCAGATCAGTGGAAGTAATCTGGATCAATTACAGGAACTGGCAGAAGAAGTTGGAACAGTGGCAGAGCAGACCGAGGGAACCGTGGATGTAGACGACGGGCTTGACAACACGACACCATCCTTTACCATTCATGTGGACAAGGAAAAAGCAGCAAAATACAGCATGACGACAGCACAGGTCTTTCAGCTTGTCTATGCCAAAATGGCATCGGCTACATCGGCAACCACGATATCGGGAGACTTAAAAGATTATGCCGTCTATGTCCGCACGAAAGAGCAGACCGGCACGACGTTAGAGGACATTAAAAAGCTGACCTTTTCCTATACCGATAAAATGGGAGAGACCACAGAAGTAAAATTAAAAGATATTGCAACGTTTGAAGAGGGAACCTCATTAAATATCATCCGGCGTGACTCACAGAACCGCTATATCAGCGTAACGGCGGGGATCGACGAAGATCACAATGTTACACTGGTGAGCCGGGATCTGCAAAAGAAACTGGATCAGATCGAACTGCCGGAGGGATACAGCATCACGATGACCGGAGAGGATGAGACGATCCAGGAGGCAATGAATCAGCTCTATCTGATGTTACTTTTAGCAGTCATTTTCATTTACCTGATCATGGTGGCACAGTTCCAGTCCTTCCTGTCGCCGTTCATCATCATGTTTACGATCCCGCTTGCGTTTACGGGAGGATTTCTGGCACTGTTTTTCACTGGAAAGGAAGTCAGCGTGATCGCGATGATCGGATTTGTCATGTTGGCGGGTATCATTGTAAACAATGGTATCGTCATGGTGGATTATATCAATCAGCTGCGCCGTGGTGGAATGGAAAAAAGAGAGGCGATCGTGGAATCCGGTGTGACAAGACTCCGCCCGATCCTAATGACAGCACTGACGACGATCTTATCGATGTCAACGATGGCACTCGGACTGGGCGACGGCTCGGAAATGATGCAGCCGATGGCGATCGTAACCGAGGGGGGACTGATCTATGGCACGCTGTTGACTTTGATCGTAGTTCCATGTATCTATGATCTGTTTACCTCGGATAAGAGCATGGTCGAAGAGGAACTGTAACAGAAAAAACAGTTGACAAAAGAAACGACTCTGCGTATGATAAAACAATAAGAACAAACCAAAGGTAATGAGAAAGAGGAGTACACATGCACTCTTAGCAGAGAGAGAGATCCATCGGCTGTAAGATCTTTCAAAGAAAGACATGTGGAAGGTAGCTTTTGAACCGGAATGCCGAGAAAGTGCAGATGTCGTTGCAACAGAAGTGTTCCCGTATGGTTCCCGTTAGCGAACCGCCCGCTAAGCGTAATTAATTAAGACACGCCGGCAGGATGAGGTCAGGTAGACTGACGAAAAAAGGTGGTACCGCGATAATTTCGCCCTTTGTATTCCAGATGGGATACAAAGGGTTTTTTATTACCTTGAATTAAAAACAAGAAGGAGAGATGATTATGTGCCAGAATTGCAACAAAGAATTAGCAAAGACTTATGATCCAAAGAGCATTGAAGACCGTCTGTACCAGAAATGGGAAAACAACGGTTATTTCCATGCGGAAGTAGACCGCAGCAAAAAACCATTTACGATTGTGATGCCTCCGCCAAATATTACAGGACAGCTTCACATGGGACATGCGCTTGATAATACCATGCAGGATATTTTAACCCGCTATAAGAGAATGCAGGGATACAATGCACTCTGGCAGCCGGGAACCGACCATGCTTCCATTGCAACCGAGGTAAAGGTAATCGAGAACTTAAAGAAACAGGGCATCGACAAACGCGACCTTGGAAGAGAAGGATTCTTGGAGAAATGCTGGGAGTGGCGAGAGGAGTACGGCAGCCGTATTATCAACCAGCTGAAAAAGATGGGTTCTTCCGCAGACTGGGAGAGAGAACGTTTTACCATGGACAAGGGCTGTTCCGATGCAGTACTTGAGGTATTTGTAAAACTATACGAAAAAGGACTGATCTACAAGGGTTCCAGAATCGTCAACTGGTGTCCGGTATGTAAGACATCCATTTCCGATGCAGAGGTAGAGCACGAAGAGCAGGACGGATTCTTCTGGCATATCAATTATCCGGTTGTAGGCGAAGAAGGAAGATTTGTAGAGATCGCAACCACAAGACCGGAGACTTTATTCGGAGATACCGCGGTAGCCGTAAACCCGGAGGATGAGAGATATCAGGACATCATCGGAAAGATGTTAAAACTGCCGATGACAGACCGCGAGATCCCGGTGATCGCAGATTCTTATGTAGATAAAGAGTTTGGAACCGGTTGTGTAAAGATTACACCGGCACATGACCCGAATGACTTCGAAGTTGGAAAACGTCATGACTTAGAGGAGATCACTGTCATCAATGATGATGCAACGATGAACCATTTCGCAGGCAAATACGAAGGAATGGATCGTTATGAGTGCAGAAAACAGCTGGTAGCAGATTTGGATGCACAGGGACTGCTTGTAAAAGTAGAGCCACATTCCCATAATGTAGGAACTCATGACCGCTGCGGCACGACAGTAGAGCCGATGGTAAAACAGCAGTGGTTCGTAAAAATGGATGAGCTGATCAAACCGGCAGTCGAGGCAGTAAAAAATGGCGACATCCAGTTACTTCCAAAACGTATGGAAAAGACTTACTTCAACTGGACAGACAACATTCGTGACTGGTGTATTTCCAGACAGCTCTGGTGGGGACACCGCATCCCGGCATATTACTGCCCGGACTGTGGTGAGATGGTCGTAGCAAAAGCTGCACCGGAAAAATGTCCGAAATGTGGATGCACACATATGGAGCAGGACCCGGATACACTCGATACCTGGTTCTCATCTGCATTATGGCCGTTCTCTACACTGGGCTGGCCGGAAAAAACAGAGGATCTGGATTACTTCTATCCGACGGATGTTCTGGTAACCGGATACGATATCATCTTCTTCTGGGTAATCCGAATGATCTTTTCCGGCTACGAGCAGATGGGAAAAGCACCGTTCCATACCGTATTGTTCCACGGCCTGGTAAGAGATTCACAGGGACGTAAGATGAGTAAATCACTTGGAAACGGAATTGACCCGTTAGAGGTTATCGATAAATATGGTGCAGATGCACTCCGTCTTACCTTAATCACAGGAAATGCACCTGGAAATGATATGCGTTTCTACTGGGAGAGAGTTGAGGCATCCAGAAACTTTGCCAACAAAGTATGGAATGCGTCCCGTTTTATCATGATGAATCTGGAGGGAAGCGAGATCCGCACTCCGTCCATGGACGAACTGAAACCGGCAGATAAATGGATCTTATCCAAAGTTAATACGCTGGCAAAAGATGTGACGGAAAACATGGATAAATACGAGATGGGTATCGCCGTACAGAAAGTATACGACTTTATCTGGGACGAGTTCTGTGACTGGTATATTGAGATCACAAAGACCCGTACCTACAATAAAGAAAATGATCCGGAATCTGCAAACGCTGCATTCTGGACATTAAAGACGGTTCTGACTGAGGGATTAAAACTGTTACATCCGTTTATGCCGTTTATCACAGAGGAGATCTTCTGTACCCTGCATCCGGAAGAAGAGACCATCATGCTGGCAAAATGGCCGGAGTACCGCGCAGACTGGAATTTCCCGGCAGAGGAAGAAATGTTAGAGCACTGCAAGGATCTGGTAAAAGGTGTCCGTAACCTTCGTACCGAAATGGACGTTCCACCATCAAGAAAAGCAAAGATCTTTATCGTTTCCGAGGATGAGGCACTCAGAGCTTCTTTTGAGCAGACGAAAGAGGCTTATGCAAACCTTGCCGGAGCAAGTGAGATCGTTATTGCAGCAGACAAAACCGGTATTGGCGAAGATGCCGTATCTGTTGTGATACCGGGAGCAACGTTATATCTGCCGTTAGAAGACCTTGTCGACTTCGAAAAAGAGAAAGAACGCCTGTTAAAAGAGCAGGCACGTCTCGAAAAAGAGCTGGCACGTTCCAGGGGTATGCTTTCCAATGAGAAATTCTTAAGCAAGGCTCCGGAAGCAAAGGTACAGGAAGAAAAAGATAAGCTGGCAGGCTATGAGCAGATGATGGCACAGGTAAAAGAAAGATTATCCCAGATGAAATAGAAAATGGAGTGCGTTACGATCTGTGTTCTGCTAAAGATTTTACTTGAAAAAGACGCGGACTACTAGTATTATAGAAAATAGGAAAAAGTAGTTCGCGGAGCAAGGTATACGTTTGTTAATGTAGAATAGATTAGGGAGCAGGACAGTTATGGCAGCATTACCAAAGGAAAAACCAATCATAAGATTTTCGGTAGATGAGATGGAAGCATATATGCTTCTGCCATCTCCGGATGAAGGGGAAGAATACACGGTTCCATATGTGATGCAGGCATTGAGTGAACGGGGAATCAATGCAGGGATCGACCATGAGGAGATCGCACGCATGGTAGTGGAAGAAGTATTCGAGAGAGAAGTTCTGATTGCCAGGGGGGCACAGCCGGTTGACGGAGTGGACGGTTATTTTGAATATAAATTCAGTACCAGTTTTGACAATAAACCAAAGGTCAGACCGGATGGTTCCGTAGATTACTGGTCTGTCCACACGATCGAATCAGTAGTCGCAGGGCAGGAGATCGCAATCTATCATCCGCCTGTTGAGGGCGAGGACGGATTCAATGTCAAAGGCAAGCCGATCCAGGCAAAAAAGGGCAGAGACCAGATGCCGATCAAGGGAAAAGGCTTTGAGGTACAGCCGGATGGCGTTACTTATGTGGCAACGGTAGACGGCAAGATCGAGATGCAGAATAACCGTATCGTGATCTTACCGGTTTATGAGATATCTGGAAATGCCGAGATTTCTCTCGGTAACATTGACTTCCGTGGAGATGTCGTAATCCATGGCGGTGTCGAGAGCGGAGTTACCATCCGTTCTACTGGAAGTGTTACAATCGATGGCGTCGTCGAGGCATGTACGATAGAGGCGGGAAAAGATGTCATCCTAAGAAGTGGTATGTTAGGCGGCAATAAAGCTTCTGTGAAATCCAAAGGAAACATTACAGCAAAATTCTTTGAGTTCACAAGCATTGAGTGTTATGGAGACATTCAGGCAGATGTGTTAATGGACTGCGATGTAAAGTGTCAGGGAAAAGTCAGCATGACCGGGGCACGTGGTAGTATCATTGGTGGAACGCTCCATGCGATCCAGGGTGTGGAAGTGACCAGTCTTGGAAATGATGCAGAGAAAAAGACTGAGATCATGGTCGGAGCAGGTGCAGATGTAGCCAGCCGCCTTCGTGTCCTTGAGAAAAAAATCGAAGCGACTGAGACGAACCTCCAGAAGATCGAGGGCGGACTCAAGCAGTTTGATATGTTAGAGGCAGAGCGTGGTGTCAGCTACGCAAATGACCCGAGACGTATGCAGTTACTCCGGATCAAGATCCGCGATACCGCAACCCTTGCCAATGACAAAGAAGAGAGCAAGAAGCTCAAACGACTGGTTGAGGGTTCGAGAGGAGCCTGTGTATCCGTATTGCAGGAAGTTTATCCGGGCGTTATCATCCGGATCGGAGATTTACGATTTGATCTGCGCAATGTGGGCAAATCCATCGAATTTTATCGATTGAGTGACAAGATTTCGACACGTCCATGTTATCAGGGCGTAGAATAAAGTTTCATTTTGCGATAAAAGAAAAACTTAAGAGAAAATTACTTGATTCTTAACGCCGCTATATTATAATGGAAAAGAAATAATATAGCGGCGTTACTTTGCGAAAAGAGGATGGGAGAATATATGATCAATTTTGAAGAGGAATTAAAGAATTTTAAACCGAGTTTAGAGGTAGAAGAAGCAGAACAGGCAATCTACAACCATGAACTGACAGATATGACAGACGTTTTAAAAGAGATGATGCGTGAAGCAAAGAAAAATTCATAGAACCAGAATAAGATAGAAGACGAGGGAAATCATGGAGTGCTATAACTGTGGTGCAAAGCTGACGAAGGAGGATTACTGTCCAAATTGCGGAAGCAATGTAAAGACATATAAGAGAATTAGAATGGCATCCAATTCATTTTATAATATGGCATTGGAGAAGGCTTCGGTAAGAGATCTGTCCGGAGCAGCCGATCACTTGAAAACCAGTTTAAAATATAACAAATACAATACAGATGCGAGAAACCTGTTAGGACTCATTTATTTTGAGATGGGAGAAGTGGTAGAAGCCCTGACCGAGTGGGTCATCAGCAAGAATTATCAGCCGGAAAACAACCGTGCAAGCTATTATCTGGATGAAGTACAGAACAACAGATCCAGTCTTGAAACGATCAATCAGACGATCAAGAAATACAATCAGGCACTGCTCTACTGCAAACAGGACAGCAGGGATCTTGCCATTATCCAGTTGAAGAAAGTAGTTTCATTAAATCCAAAGCTGGTAAGAGGACATCAGCTGCTGGCATTGCTCTACATTCAGGAGGGCAAATATGATCTTGCTAAAAAGGCACTGCGCAATGCGGGCAAGATTGATTCCAATAACACGATCACGCTGCGTTATCTCAAAGAGGTTAATGCAAGGATGCGTGAAAATACACCAAAGAAAGCAAAAAACGAAGACCAGATCTCATATCAGAGTGGAAATGAGACCATCATACAGCCGAGATACTTAAAGGACAATTCTGCGGTCGGAACGATCGTCAATATGGTAATCGGAATTGCCATCGGTGTGGCAATTACCTGGTTTTTAGTTGTACCAGGTGTAAAACGTCAGGTACAGAATGAGGCAAAGACAGAGGTTTTGGATGCTAATAATACGATCTCATCCAAAAACCAGACGATCAGCACCTTAGAGTCCCAGGTGGATGAGCTTACCAAACAGGTAGAGAGTGCCAAAGAGGGCGAGGATGGTGCAAAGAGCCAGATCAGCAGCTATGACCAGCTGTTACAGGCGTATGCTGCTTATACCACAGAGGATATCGAGGCGGCAGGTACGGCACTTGGCAATGTCAATCTTGATTATCTAAGCGATGATGCCAAGACGATTTACGATACGATCAATGCCAAGGTCAACGAAGAGTATATTGCAGCGATGTATCAGGAGGGATACAGTGCCTACAATGCGCAAAATTTTGAAGAGGCGATCCCGAAACTGGAAAAAGTCGTCGAACTGGATGAGACTTTCCAGGATGGCTACGCGCTTTATTATCTGGCACAGGCATATCGCAAGAACAACGATCTGGAAAATGCGAAGATCTATTACCAGAAGATTGTGGATTTATATCCGGGAACGGAGCGTGCAGCAAATGCACAGAACTATCTGGCAATCGAAGAATAAAAAAGATAACAGGATGAAGATACAAAAGACGTCTATGGACATGGATTCCAAAGACGTCTTTTTTCTATATAAAAATGCCAAAAAAAGATGGGAGGAAAAGATGCAGAATTTATATGACAGGGAGAGGGGAAGCCTTACGGTTTATATGCCAAAGGAAATTGACCACCACGAAGCAGGAAGACTGCGCACCGAGACAGATCGTCTGATCGAGACATACCATGTGAGAAGACTGGTGTTTGACTTTGCACACACCGAATTTATGGACAGTTCCGGGATCGGAGTCATCATTGGCAGATGCCGGAATTTAGGGTATCAGGGCGGCGAAGTTTATGCCAGAAATCTGAATGAACGTGTCAGGAAAATCTTTTTTGTTTCCGGATTGCAAAAAATAATAAAAATAGAGGAGAACTAAGACTGATGCAGAGTAAGAATGAAATGAAACTGGAATTTGATGCGCGTTCCATCAATGAGGGATTTGCGAGGATGGCGGTAGCGGCATTTATTGCAGAAAACAATCCGACATTGGACGAGATATCCGATATCAAGACGGCAGTCTCAGAAGCGGTGACCAATGCCATCATCCACGGATATGATGACCCGAAACAGAAAGTCTTTCTTTTTTGCAGTGTGCAGGGAAATGAGGTGGAGATCATAGTAGAGGATCATGGTAAGGGGATCGCGGATGTGAAAAAGGCGATGGAACCTTTCTATACCACGAAACCGGAGCTGGAGCGGTCCGGTATGGGATTTGCATTTATGGAGGCGTTTATGGATGCGGTTTTTGTACATTCCGTACCGGGAGAGGGCACGAAGGTGACCATGCGGAAAAAAATAGGTGCATAGGAGTGGGAGAATGGAACATTTCGCGGAGCTGATAGGGCAGGCACACGAAGGGGATAAAAGTGCGCGGGATGAACTTGTTTCCGAAAATCTCGGGCTGGTACGTGCAGTGGCAAGGAGGTTTGAACACAGAGGTCATGATAGGGAGGAACTGTTTCAGATCGGCTGTATCGGGCTGATCAAAGCAATCGACAAGTTTGATCTGTCACTACATCTTGCATTTTCTACCTATGCGGTACCGATGATCACTGGAGAGATCCGCAGGTATTTGAGAGACGATGGCATGCTAAAAGTCAGCAGGACGTTAAAAGAGAATGCCTATAAAATACAGAAAGCGAGGGAAATACTTTGCAGGGAGCTTGACCGGGAACCGACTTTGCTTGAATTGTCGGCGGCGACGGAGCTTTCCACCGAGGAGATCGTGACGGCAACCGAGGCAAACCGGGAGGTGGCATCCATCTATCAGCCGGTCTATGAAAAGGACGGAGACGAGCTTCTTCTGATCGACCAGATCGGAGTGGGAGGAAAAGAGGACTATGCCAGAGAGGAGCCGGAGAAGGAAGCCCTTTTGAATCAGATGGTCATTGCGCAGCTTTTAGAGCTTTTGGATGAAAAGGAGCAGAGATTAATAAAACTGCGCTATTATGAGAATCAGACACAGGGGGAGATCGCGAAAGTACTGGGAATGACACAGGTACAGGTCAGCCGGATGGAGAAAAAGATCCTGCTGAGGCTTCGTGAGAATATAAGAAAACCTTGATAAGAACGGGTAATCATGGTACATTTTGTGCAGAAGATAAGAGAAAGGGCATGATTGGTAGAATGAAATACGAAACATATATTTTTGATCTGTATGGGACACTGGTAGATATCCATACGGAGGAAGAGGAAAAAACAGTCTGGGAAAAACTGGCACTTTTTTACGGTTATTATGATGCCATCTACGATGCGGACATGCTGAAAAAAGAGTTCCACCGTCTGATCAAACAGAAAGAAGCGGGCATGCAGCAGGACATGAAAAAAAAGTCCGATGCGCATGAGGCATTTCCGGAGGTATCGATCGAGGAGATCTTTTTAGAGCTGTTCCGGCAAAAGGGAGTTTCTGCGGATGAAACGCTTGCCATCCATGCAGGACAGTTTTTCCGGGTATTGACAACGGATTATATCAGACTGTATCCGGGAGCAGAGGATCTGCTTTCTTCTATAAAAAAAGCAGGCGGAAAATTATATCTTCTGTCCAATGCACAGCGGATCTTCACGGAATATGAATTACATACACTGGGAATCGCTTCTTATTTTGATGATATTTTTATCTCGTCCTCCTGTGGAGTCAGGAAACCGGATGCGAGATTTTATCAGATGCTGATCAAGAAGCATCAGATCAATGTGGGAACAGCCGTCATGATCGGTAATGATGCCATCAGTGATATTGCGGGGGCAAAAGGCGTGGGGCTGTCCACATTTTATATCCATTCCAATATTTCGCCGGAATTAAAAGGGGAGGTAGAAGCGGACGATGTGCTGCTTGAGATGGATCTTGCCGAGGTAAAAAGACGGCTGTTGGCGGACGAGAAAGCCTGAAAGTATAACGTTGTATAAGGAAAATGCCGATATACAGAGTAGAAATCGTTTGTTTGGGGCAGAGCATGTTTGTGGGGCAGTCTGCCATTTTGCTATGGGAGGAATGGGTTATGGCAATTTCAATATCGATACAGGCGCAGGGGTTAGATGCCGCCAGATACAATACAACAGGCGTACAGTCAGGTGCGAAAAATCCGAAACAGGTCTTTGCAGGAAATCTAAATCTTACCGAAGACCCGATCGCACAGAGAAGAAAACAGGCACAGGAGCAGGCATTAAAACTGGTGCGTAACGCATGGGAAAATGACCAGTCTGTGCAGCGAGAGGTAAAGTCGCGAAAAGAGAATTATCTGGCATATGAAGCTGCAATGAAAGAAGCGCAGGCAGGACTTAAGGACAATCAGGATGATGCAAAGGTGTTACAGAAACTGTATGGCGTATCGGATGATTCGACCGAGCAGAAAGATCTGGAATTATTAAAAAAGAGACAGGATTACCGCAATCATGTGGGCGAACCGCTGACTGAGGAAGAGGAAGCAAAACTGGCAGAGATTGATAAAAAGCCGTTGACCGAATATCAGAAGCGTGCCTTAGAGATCAACGGGCGTTCCGCAACCTATAAAAGAGAGATCCAGGATTCGCAGAGCGCGATGAGGGCGGAGACCGGAAACATTAAGCGTATCCTGCTTGAAAAATTAAAATCAGATCCGATGGTAAAGGCACAGGATGCAGCGGATACCATCCGGGCAGCAGCAAATGATGAGATCATCGGTATGCTCGTATCTGAGGCGACGGACAAGCTCGATAAAGATCTGGAAGAAGAAAAAGAGAAGGCGGATGAAAAAGCAGAAGAGCAGAAAAAGAAAGACAAGCAGTTAGAGCAGATCGAGTTAAAGAGAGCCGTGGCAGAAGCGATGACGCAGAAGACCGAAGAGGCGATCAAAAAGGCGAAGGAGAAAGCAAAAGAGCAGGAAGCACCGGAACTTGATATGGCGGAACTGTTAGACGTTACCAGCCAGAAACTGCCATCGAAGGATGTGCAGCAGGGATTAAGTGACATCAAAAGCAGCATGAAAGTGTTAGAGGCAGATCTAAAAGGGATCAAAGTAGATGAAGAAATCTGATCCCAGACTACCGGACGGAGGAAAAGTGTGGAGTACAATCTGAAAAACAGCAGGGTTCTGATAAAAGACATAAAGAAGAATCAGGTCATCGCAGATACGACGATCAAAACATACGATGCGCACGCCAGTATCTTAACCGTGCGCGTGAGCAGTCTGGTGACACCGACTGAGGGGAAAGTGTCCCTTCTGATCTTTGACAATGATCATATCCTCGAATTTGAAGGGATATTAAGGCGGCCTGTGATCGCCAATGAAGTCGATATTTATCTGGCTTCCGGAAAGGAAAAGGAGGACCGGAAACATTCCAGATACACGATCAGTACCAAAGGGATCGTAAGCGGGATCCGTTTCGGGAAGACCATGGTCTCACTGCGCAGACCCATTGAGATTGAGACAAAGAATATCAGCGCAACGGGCGTTTTGTTGCAGGCACAGGCAGGCAGCTTTGAAGTCGGGCACCGTATACAGCTCACATTCCGCCTGAATGATACCTTGTTTCAGAATGAATATAAGGTGGTACGCATTCATAACAGTAGTTTGTGGAATGAAGAGTATGGCTGCCGGATGGTCAGACAGCGCATGGGAGAGACAAAGTGATGGAACAGGGAACATTAAGACAGGTACCACTGGAATATTTGTGGGAAGGACTCATACTGAGCGATAATATCTATGATCATGCCGGAAATGTGCTTCTGATCCCGCGTGGAGAGCGGATCACGGCAGAAAAATTAAAACGGGTCGCCAATTTCTGTGAGGGTGACCGTTACATTACGACTTACGAGGGTGGATATCAGGAGATCGTCAATGGAAAGGACACACCGGATGAGATCAGGCAGAAAGCACTGGAAAACCATTCTGGCTATACCGGCTTAAAAAACAGTGTGGATCATGTGCTGCAGGTAACGCGGAGAATCAAACAGGTCAGCAGTGAAGAAGTCGAGCAGGTCATGGTGGATGTTTATGAGAAACTGCAGGAGATGGAACCGGCAGATGTTTTTTCCTGCATTGACGTGCCACGGCCAATCGATGAAGCGTTGCAGCGGCATTCGCTAAATGTGGCATTTTTAAATGGAATGATGGGAAGATGGCTGCAGTATTCGGAAGAGGATATCCGAAGTCTGGTGCTGATCGGTATCTTACATGATATCGGGAAGACCTGGATACCGGAAGAGGTTTTGTATGCGCCACGCAAGCTGACGGAAGAAGAAATCGAGGTCATGCACAGGCATCCGATTTTCTCCTATGAGATGTTGGGAGATGAGATCCCGACCGAAGTAAAGGATGCCGTGAGACAGCACCATGAAAAATTAAATGGAAAGGGATATCCGGATGGACTAAGCGGTGATGCGATCACGCGTTTTGCAAGGATCACGGCAATCTCTGATGTATATGATGCCATGATCTCTGCGCGCTGCTATAAAACAGCAAAACTTCCGTTTGATGTATTAGAACAGTTCCGTGAGGCGGAATTTGATGGATTGGACGAGCGGCTGGTGGCAGTATTTATTCAGAATATGCGGCATTATTACCGCAAAAAACATGTGTTGATGTCGGATGGAACGATCGGAGATATCCTCTACATTCCACCAAATGACATCCGCTATCCGGTCATCTGCGCGGGAGACCGGCTGCAGCAGGTCGATGCGGACTGGTATTGCATCCGCATCATTTAGGTCGATATGGACTGGTATTGTATCCGTATTATATAAGAAGAGAATAAGATCAGATCAGAGGGACGTCTGACAGACAGAAATGATTTTTTGTCACGGTCAGAAGTCCTTCTTTTTGCATTTTACTCAGCTCATTGGATAAGGCACTCCGGTCAACACCAAGGTAGTCAGCCAGCTGTTGGCGGTTATAGGGAATGGTAAAATCGCGGGAACCTGCAGTTGCTGCCTGAAAAGAGAGGTAGGAGAGCAGCTTGCCGCGGATGGATTTCGGTGCGGTGTGGAACATGCGGCGTGATAAGTTCAGGTTCTTCTGTGCAGAAATGCGCAAAAGATTGCGGATCAGTGCGACATGGTGCGGGCAGGACATCGGGCAGGTTTTTGTGATCTTTGCGGCATTCAAAAATAAAATTTCCGATGGATCTGCGGCAAGAACACTGATCATAAGCGGTTCGCCCGGAATACTCGCATAGGTCTCGGCAAAGACTTTTCCGGGAGCGATACTGTCCAAGATACTGCGGTTGCCCCAGAGATCGTCATTGATGATCTGGACCCTGCCGGAGAGTACCAGCCCCATAGCTGATATGGTGCTGCCGGCACTGTAGATGAAAGCACCTTTCTCAAATTTTTTTGTTTCGGCACAAAGGCAGTGTAACATTGCCTCAATCTCGTCTTTTTTTGCACCCTGAAACAACATGGTGTGTTCTAAAAATTCATAATCCATAAAATTCTCCAAAAAAATATTTTTTGTTGTTATAACAACATACTTATTGAGAAAATTTTATTATACTCAATCCGTAAAGTCAAGGAGCACACAAAAGCGGTCAGGAAAAGGAGTCTGGCGGCTGACACATAAGAGATACAAAAAAAGCGGAATGAGAGGGAAAAGAAATGATACGAAGAGTGATCCACATTGAGGAAGAAAAGTGTAACGGATGCGGCATTTGTGCCAATGCCTGTCATGAGGGGGCAATCGGGATCGTCGATGGAAAGGCAAGGCTGTTACGGGATGATTACTGTGACGGCTTGGGAGACTGTCTTCCGACCTGTCCGACAGGGGCAATCTCGTTTGTAGAGCGTGAAGCAGCAGCTTATGATGAGGCAGCCGTTCTGGAAAATAAAAAGAAAAAAATGCAGGAGAAACCACTGCCATGTGGCTGCCCGGGCTCACAGTCACGCGCCATCAGCCATGCCCCAGAGGCAGCATGTGAAACAGAAAACGTGGCACCGGTGACTTCTGAATTATCCCAGTGGCCGGTACAGATCAAGCTGGCTCCGGTTATGGCACCTTATTTTGAGGGGGCAAACCTGCTTGTCGCAGCGGATTGCAGCGCGTATGCGTATGGCAATTTCCATAAAGAATTTATCCGTGGCAGGGTTACCCTGATCGGATGCCCGAAATTAGACGGTGTCGATTACAGTGAGAAACTGACAGAGATCATCAGCAGAAACAAGATCAAGAGCCTTACTATCGTAAGAATGGAAGTGCCATGCTGCGGAGGGATCGAGCATGCGGCCGTAACCGCACTCAAAAACAGCGGAAAATTCATCCCATGGAGGGTAGTGACCATCTCAACCGATGGAAGGATCTTATCAGAATAACAAATAAAATATTAGATAAAGAGAAGAAAAAGGAGAATAAAAATAAATGGATCAGAAAATGTTTTGTTTTCAGTGTGAGCAGACAGCAGGATGCAGTGGATGTACCGGAGGTGCCGGTGTCTGTGGAAAATCAGCAAAAACGGCAGCATTACAGGATGAGCTGACAGGAGCGTTGATCGGATTAGTCCATGCCTGCTCCAACCAGGGAACGACAAAAGAGACCGATAAGATTTTGATCGAGGGACTTTTTACCACGATCACGAATGTAAACTTCAATGATGAGACCTTACAGCAGATGATCGATGCGGTAAATGCAAAGAAAAACCAGATCTCTCCGGGCTGTGTGGCTTGTGCTTCCCCTTGCGGAAATACCGATAATTACGATATGAAACGGCTGTGGACGGCAGATGAGGACATCCGTTCTTTAAAATCGCTGATCCTTTTTGGAATCCGCGGAATGGCAGCATACGCATATCACGCTATGGTATTAGGCTATGTGGATCAGAAAGTCAATGATTTCTTCTACCGCGCTTTATTTGCGATCGGAGAGGATTATGGAACCGAAGAGTTACTGCCACTCGTATTAGAGACAGGAAAAGTAAACTTAAGCTGTATGGAACTTTTAGACCGCGCCAATACCGAGACCTTTGGGACTCCGGCACCGGTCAAAGTACCATTAACCGTGGAAAAGGGACCATTTATCGTGATCACAGGGCATGACCTGTATGACTTAAAATGCCTGTTAGAGCAGACAAAAGGAAAAGGTATCAATATCTATACCCATGGCGAGATGCTTCCGGCACACGCATATCCGGAGCTGAAAAAATACAGCCATCTGAAAGGCAATTTTGGTACCGCATGGCAGAACCAGCAGAAGGAGTTTGATGCACTTCCGGCACCGATCCTTTACACCACAAACTGTCTGATGCCGGTAAAAGAAAGTTACGCAGACCGTGTCTTTACCACAGAGGTTGTTTCCTATCCGCAGATGGTGCACATCGGGGAGGATAAAGATTTCACACCTGTGATCGAAAAGGCACTTGAACTGGGCGGATATGAGAAAGATATGGAATTTACCGGGATCAATGGCGGTAAGGAAGTGATGACAGGATTTGGTCATGGAACCGTGCTTTCTGTCGCAGATCAGGTTGTCGAGGCAGTGAAATCAGGAGCCATCCGCCATTTCTTCCTCGTGGGAGGCTGCGACGGAGCAAGAGTGGGCAGAAACTACTATACTGAGTTTGTAAAACAGACCCCACAGGATACCGTAGTGCTTACCCTTGCATGTGGAAAATATCGTTTTAACGATCTGGATCTCGGAACGATTGGAAATCTGCCAAGACTGATGGATATGGGACAGTGTAACGATGCTTACAGTGCGATCAAAGTAGCTGTGGCACTGGCAGAGGCATTTTCCTGTGAGGTAAACGAACTTCCGTTATCCATGGTACTTTCATGGTATGAACAGAAAGCGGTCTGCATCCTTTTAACCCTGCTTCACTTGGGCATCAAAAACATCAAATTAGGACTGACCCTCCCTGCATTTATCTCTCCGAATGTGCTTGACATTCTGGTAAAAACCTATGGAATTGCGCCAATCACGACACCGGAACAGGATCTGGAAGAAATTTTAGGAGCATAGATCACAGATATACAATTTCCAAAAAATGTATACATTTTCTAAAGAAAGGCTTGCGAAATCATAAAAAAAGTATTAAGATTTAAATACAGTCTGGTCATACCAGACGGGAGTATATTTTAATCTAAGGAGGAAATAGCTATGTTATTCCAAATTTATGGTGACAATTCCATGTATCAGCTCTTGGGCTGGGTACTGGTGTTCGCAGGCCTTGTGATCTGTAACGAGATCGCACGTCGTACCAAGATGGGAGGTATTTTCTTTTTCCTGGTACTGCCACTTGCACTGACTGTATACTTCATTGCGATCGCAGTTGGAGCAGCAAACGGAGCAGAGTGGGCACTGAACAATCAGACACATGTTTACATGAATGGATGGTTCCATTATGCAAAACTTTACGCAGCCGTAGCAGGATGTATCGGTTTTATGCTGATCAAGTACAAATGGGGCATCGGAAAGAAAGAATGGTTCAAACCTTTCCCATTCATTATCGTAGCAATCAACATTTTAATCGCAGTAGGTTCTGACTTTGAGTCAGCGATCCGCGGTGCACACGCTTTAGCAGAGACAGGTTCCAGATACTGGCTGTCAAACGAGGGCGTATGGCTCTACGGCGGATGGTGGAACTGGGTAAACGGTATTGCAGGTATCTTAAACATCTTCTGTATGACAGGATGGTGGGGTATCTATACTTCCAAGAAAAAAGACGATATGCTGTGGCCAGACATGACATGGTGCTTTATCATTGCATATGATATCTGGAACTTTGAGTATACATACAGCAACCTGCCAACACATACCTGGTACTGTGGTGTTGCATTATTATTAGCACCAACTTTCGCAAATGCATTCTGGAACAAAGGTGGCTGGATCCAGAACCGTGCCAATACCTTAGCAATCTGGTGTATGTTTGCACAGGTATTCCCATTATTCCAGGTTGGAACCAAGTTTGCAGTACTTCCGGTTCTTTACGGAACAGACTGGGCCAACGGATTAGAGTTATCTACAGCAGCACAGCCTGCATATGCAAATCCGACCGCACAGGGTGTGATCGCAATCCTTGCATTGGTAGCTAACGTGATCTGCCTGACAGCGATCATCAAACGTTCTATTGAGCAGAAGAAAAACCCATACAAGAACGAGATCTTTACCGATCAGAAAGACTTCAAGATCGCAATGTCCCGTGCAGAGAGCAAATAAAGCAGAATCGTGTATCAGACTATGAGATGAGAAATCCTCCCTTGAAAAAGGGGGGATTTTTTTTGAAATTCTAAAAATAGTGCACTATTTTGAAAATACGGTACCTGTAAAGTCCATCCCTGCAATGCTATCATAAAACCATCTTAAAAATAAACCAAATGGGAGGGTTTAAAGATGAAGAAAAAATTAGTTACAACCATTCTTACAGCAGCAATGTTAGTTTCGATGGCAGCAGGATGTGGCAGCAACAACACAGCTGACACAAGCACCGACACAAAGGCTTCTGCAGATACCAAGACAGAAACAACACAGGCGGCAGAAAGCAGTGACACAGACAGTGGAGAAGCTGTTACATTGAGACTGTTTTCCAACCTGCCGGATCGGAAAAATGGTCAGGGTCTGGTAGAGCAGACCATTATTGACGAGTACATGGCAGAAAATCCAAATGTAAACATTGAAGTGGAAGCATTGGATGAAGAGTCTTACAAGACAAAGTTTAAAGCATATGCAATGAACGGAATGCCAGACGTAGTAAGTATTTGGGGTCAGCCATCTTTCTTAGATGAAGTACTTGACTCTGGTGTTCTCGCAGAATTAAACGAGAGTGATTATTCTGATTATGGTTTCGTATCCGGCTCTTTAGACGGATTTAAAAAGGACGGAAAATTATATGGACTGCCAAGAAATACAGATATCATGGTGTTCTATTATAATCAGAAGATGTTTGATGACAACGGCTGGCAGGTTCCAACCACCTATGATGAGCTGCTTTCCCTTGGAAAAGAGATCAACGATGCAGGCATCGTTCCGGTAGCTATGGATGGTGGAGACGGATGGGTGCTTGCATGTTATATGCAGGATCTGATGGTTCGTCTGGATCAGACACCGGCAGGCAAGGTTTCCGATGCGATCGCAAATGCAAATTTCCAGGATGAACTGTTTAGCAATGCAGCACAGTTATTACAGGATACTGCTTCTGCAGGATTATTCCAGACCGGATTTGACTCTCAGGATTACGGAACAGCACAGAACCTGTTTACCAATGGTCAGGCAGCAATGTTCTATATGGGAAGCTGGGAGACCTCAATGGCATTAAATGAGGATATTCCAGAAGAAGTCCGTGACAATATCAGAGCATTTGTAATGCCATCTGTAGACGGCGGTAAGGGTACACAGACAGACTTAGCTGCATGGAACGGTGGTGGATATGCAATTTCTTCTGAGTCAGAGCATAAAGACGAAGCAATTAAATTCTTAAACTATATGTATCAGCCGGATAAATTATCCAAATACGGATGGGAAGACGGTGTTGGACTTTCCGCACAGGATCAGAGTGCATATTTAACCGGAAGCGAGACAGAGCTTCAGCTTCAGATCATGGATCTGTTAAAAGGTGCAACCAACATTTCAGGAACACCGATCAATGACTGTGGTTCCTCTACTTTTAAAACAATGATCGAGTCAGAAATTCAGAGCTTAGCAAATGGAACAGAAAGTACCAGCGATTTCCTTGGAGTATTGGAAAAAGCATGTGAATAATCAATGAAAAAGGAACTGCTGTGCGCTGCAAAAAAAGACAACGTGCAGCAGTTTTCTTAAAAAGGAGCCAATATGAAGAAATTATACAGCAATAAACTGGTGATTTTCAGTCTGATCCTGCCAGGTGTCCTTGTCTTTTTATTCGCGATCTTAGCACCAATCTGCTTAAGTGTTTATTATGGTTTTACGGATTATTCCGGTATGGGAAAGGCAAATTTCATTGGAATACAAAACTACATAGAATTAATGCATGATAAATCATTTGGACGATCGCTGTTGAACTCCCTGTTACTTGCAATCGGATTTATCTGCATCCAGCACCCGATCGCGATCGTGGTAGCAGCAGTGCTTGATAAACTTCAGGGAAAAGCGGAAGGATTTTTCCGTTGTGTTTACTTTATACCGAATGTTATTTCCGTGGCAGTCATTGCCTACCTTTGGAAATTTATATACAACCCAGACTTTGGACTGCTCAATAATATTTTAAAAATTTTTGGTTATGAGGGAAAGATCAACTGGTTTTCCCAGCAGAACGCGATCTGGTCCGTGCTGATCGTATTGATCTGGCATGGATTTGGATGGGGTATGCTCATCTATTATACCGGTATTAAAAATATCGATCCGGTACTTTATGAGGCAGCATCCATCGATGGTGCAGACTGGAAGACCACATTTTTCAAAATTACGCTTCCACTGATGAAACCAGTCATCCAGATCAACGTCACAATGGCGATCATCTCTGCATTAAAACAGATGGAAACGGTTTATCTGTTGACCAATGGCGGACCTGGTGATGCAACGCAGTTTGCAGCCAACTATCTGTACCAGCAGGCATTTAAGTCATTCCGGTATGGATACGGCAATGCCATCGGTGTTGTGTTCATCATCATATGTATCCTTGTAACGGTTGGTCTTAACACGATTTTCCGTGACAGGAATACGGATTAGGAGGTGCAGGATGAAAACAGTTGGTCACAAAATAAGAAAAGGACTGCTCTGGGTCGTGTTACTCTTCGTGGCAGTCATTCAGATCTTTCCTTTGATCTGGCTTGTTGATTTTTCACTTGCAAGCAGTACGGAGATGTTCACAAACGGTCTTTTGATCATCCCGGAGAAAATACAGTGGGGCAATTACGTTACAGCATTTGTAGACGGACATTTCCTGCTTTACTTAAAGAACAGTATCGTGATCAATACGCTTGCGGTATTGCTCGTTATCATTATTTCGATCATGGCAGCCTATGCCTGCCGCAGAATGCGCTGGAAATTGAGTGGACTGGTAAAAACGATCCTGTTACTCGGCATGATGATACCGATCCATGCAACGTTACTGCCAAACTACAAGATCTACAATGCAGTCGGCATGACCGATACGATCTGGGCACTGCTGATCCCATATGTAGCGTTTTCTCTGCCACAGGGACTGTTTCTTATGACAGGTTTTATCGACTCGATCCCGTGGGAATTAGAGGAAGCAGCTGTTATGGATGGATGTGGGATCTACCGCATCGTATTCCAGATCATTACACCAATGTTGAAACCATCGATCGCAACCGTTGCGATCATGACATTCTTAAATAACTGGAATGAATTTATCATGGCAAGCACTTACTTAAGCAAGCCAACCTGGAAGACACTTCCGTTCTCTGTCTTAGAGTTTACCGGACAGTATTCCTCCAATTATGCAGTGCAGTTCGCAGTCATGGCACTGACCGCGGCTCCGGCAGTTATTGTTTACATTATTTTAAATAAGCATATCACAAAAGGTGTTGCAATGGGTGCAGTCAAAGGCTGATCCGATAAGATGCGAAAAAGGGGTGAACGTGTGATGAGAGAAAAGATACGCAATATGAATATCCGTCAGAAACTGGTGTTTTACAGTTACCTGATCATTACGCCACTCCTTCTTATCATCAGCAGTGCCCTGTTTGCTGCAAATTATAAAAAGAACAGTAAGGAAGAACAGGAGCAATATAAAAAGAGTGTGGAAAATCTTTCGGAGAATATCGACACGATGTTAAATGGGATTGCGGAACTGGGAACCTATATCTGCATCAATCAGGACATTTTAGACTTGTTGAAAGCACAAAATAAAGATGAGCTGAACATGGACTCACAGCTTTGGGTTCATGAGGCACCGATGCGCACCATTGAAGATATGATCGCTTTGAGCGGACAGATCAAGACTCTGGCGATCTACCCGGAAAATGGGGTGAGACCTTATCTGCGGTGTATGGATGCAACGGCGTACTTAAGTGAGATCGAGATGGTACGGCAGCAGGAAATTTATAAAGCAGTACAGGACAAACGAGGAAAAATGGTGTTCCAGTCCGTGGGAAAGGGGAGTGGGGACACTTATGAAGCAAACCGTACCGGAAAGATCGTGATGTACCGGGAAGTCTATAATCTGTCCAAAACAAAGCCACTTGGGTATCTGGTGATCGGAGCATCCAAAGAAAAATATATTCAGTTATGTGAAAATACCCTGCCGGTAAATGAGGCAGGGATTGTTGTCGTAAATGAAGAGGGTATGGAACTGGTGCGTGTCGGAACTGTGGAGAACACGGTCTTAGAGCAGCTGCAGAGTATGAAAGGGGAGCGGGAGACCTTTGGAGACTATATCGTCTATACCTGTAAGAGTGCACAGACAGGAACGATCGTCTATGAAATGATCCACAAAGAGGATATGAAAAGTCAGATATGGGACATTGCAGCAGGGCCGGTCGCACTGCTTTTTGGATTTTTGATCGGATTGTGCCCGATCCTTCTGATCGTTTCTGATATTGTATCGAAACCATTGAAAAAACTCTGCGTGGCGATGGAAGCGTTTGAACAGGGGGATTTTTCACAACAGGTTGAGGTAACGACCGGAGATGAAGTGGGAGAGGCAGCAGCCTGCTTCAATCAGATGGTAGAGGCGATCCATGAACTCATTAATACGAATTATGTGATGGCATTAAAGGAAAAGGAAAGTGAACTGGATGCACTTCAGGCACAGATCAATCCTCATTTTTTATATAATACGTTAGATTCTTTATACTGGCAGGCAGTCAATGAGGGAAATGAGGAGATCGCGGAGGATATTATTGCACTGTCTAATCTGTTCCGTCTTGTCTTGGGAAGAGGCAAGGGCATCATCTATGTAGAAAATGAAAAGGAACTAGTGGAGCAGTATCTTCATATTCAAAAGATGCGCTTTTCTGATAATCTGAAATATGAAATCGAGATATCGGAGGACATTTTAAAGCAGAGGATACCGAAACTCATCTTGCAGCCGTTTGTGGAAAATGCGGTCGTACATGGTTATGAAAAGGCAGGAGATCCGTGTATGATCCGTGTGAAAGGGCAGAGGGAAGACGCATGGATCGTATTTCAGATCATTGATAATGGTGTCGGGATGAGTCAGAAACAGTTAGATGAAATCTGGGAAGCACCGGATGAAAAACGTTATGCAGGTCAGCGGATCGGACGCTATGCGATCCGCAATGTGCGGGAACGTCTGGATCTGAAATATCATTCTAATTTTGTACTTTTAATTGAGAGTGAGGAAGGAAAGGGAACCTGTGTAACAATAAAAATTCCGTGGGAAGAGTGAAAATGGAGGTTTGCTATGGGTATAAAACTGTTGGTGGCAGATGATGAAGATGTGATCCGAAATGGTATTACCAAATATATTAAACTTCATACGGATCGTTATGAAATGATCTATACTGCAAAAAACGGGCAGGAAGCACTGGAATATATCTATCGCTACAGACCGGATATCATGCTCCTTGATGTCCAGATGCCAGTCGTGGATGGGGTGGAAGTGATGCGGGAAGCGCATCGTGCAGGGGTTTTGCCAGCTACGATCATCTTAAGCGGCTATGATGAATTTCGCTATGCACAGCAGGCAATGCGGTTTGGTGCAAGGGAGTACCTGCTTAAGCCAAGCCGGTCATCTGATATTTTAAAGAAGATCAATGCACTGGCAGATGAGATGTTTGGACCGGAAAATCCGGAGCCGCCGGTCATTGTCCAGAAAAATCAAATCGTGGAACTTGCCAAAGAATATATGGAGGAGCATTATTTTGAAAATATCTCCTTAAATGGTATTGCGGAGAAAGTACGGATCAGTCCCGCATATCTGTCGAGTCTGTTTTCACAGCAGCTTGGGATCACCTTTATTGATTATTTAAATGAGGTCAGGATCGATCATGCATGTGTGTATTTAAAGCAAAATATGTTTAAAACCTATGAGATCGCCTATAAAGTTGGTTTTCGGGATGAAAAATATTTTTCCAAAGTATTCCGGAAAGTGAAGGGAATGTCGCCTTCTGAATATAAAAAAATTGATTCTTCCATTTTAAAACAGAGTGTGTTAAAGTAGGAAAAGAGAAAAACATGAGGAAAACGTAAGGAAAAGAGGGAGTGTTTTTTATGACAGATGTTCTATTTTATCAGAATTATACTCCGGTTGCAGATGTCTGTACCGTTGCAATTTCTACGATACATTGGTTTTTATTAGGTTCTACTTATGCAATTAAGAAGAAAAACCTTTCGCTGTTTCGCATTGTCAATTTTCTTGTGATGTTTGCTGCAATTTCAAATATTACATATCATGAGTTTATAAAAGTGCTGTCGCATGAAAATATCGGATGGGTCTATGTCACAAGAAATATGACTTACCTTTCCCTTTTCCTTGCGTACGCACTTTTTTGCGTTTATGTATGGAACCTGGTCGGAGCGCAGGGGCGCAAGCGAACCTGTTTTAAATGTGCAGTGTGGGGAGGCTTTGTCGTATTTGCGCTGATAGAGGTTACAACTGCATTTACAAAACTTGGTTTCTATATTGATGAGAACCTGCAGATCCACCAGAATTATTATCTGGATGTGTTCCGTCTGGATTATATCTATAACACGGTTCTGATCGTAGCTTTGCTGGTGCTGTACCGGCGTAAATTTGTGTCGAAAATTTTTCACTGCATGATGGGGGTTCTGGGTGTTTCGGTATTTATTATGGTATTGCAGGCATTTCTGCTCAGTACATCATACATGTGCATTGCGTTTACCTTTCCGATCATTGCGGCATTGTTTCTGTTTCATTATAATGGCTACGATGTGGAGACGGGAACGCTCGATGGCAAATCGTTTGGTGCCTATATCAGTGAACTTGGCAATAAGCCATTCCAGATGATCAGTCTCAGAGTGCAGGATATGACAGAGAGCAAGAGAAAGGAACTCTTAGAGCAGATTTTTGAACTTAACGAGCAGGTATTTCATGCCTCCTGCGTATTCCGTATGCGTAGTGAGAAGGCTCTTATCGTATTCCAGACAGAGAAAAACAAAAAGATTGAGCGAAAGATGGATCAGCTGCTTAGCAGCATTGAATCACTTTATGACAGATATCACATGGAATATAAGATCGTACTGATGCAGTCCGGTCAGGGGCTTGTTACAGGAAATGATTATCTGTCCATGGTAGAGTTTGCAGAAGAGCGGATGCAGGTTAATACTGTTTACCGCTGTGAAAAACAGGATGTGGAGGATTTCTCAAAGGCATCCTATATCTTAAAAGAATTGCAGGATATCCATGCAAAACAGGATATGTCAGATGACAGGGTACTGGTATACTGCCAGCCTGTTCTTAATACAATGACCAATACATTTACATCAGCAGAGGCGTTGATGCGGCTTGACTTACCGGAGTGCGGACTGGTATTCCCGGATCTGTTTATCCCATTAGCAGAGCGGCATGGTTATATCCATACACTCAGCAAGATTATTTTAAATAAGACCTGTAAACAGGTAAAGTGGCTAGAGGAAGAGGGGTATCAGTTAGAGCGTGTGTCCGTCAATTTCTCAATCATCGAGTTAAAAGATAAAGGTTTCTGTGAGGACATCACAAGGATCATCCGGGAAAATGATCTTCCTTATGGAAAGATCGCGATCGAACTGACGGAGAGCCGGAGCGAGAAAGATTTTGAGATCGTAAAAAATGTCATGCAAAATCTGCAGGGACTTGGTGTTAAATTTTATCTGGATGATTTTGGAACCGGATATTCGAACTTTGAGCGCATCATCGGATTGCCGATCGATATCATCAAGTTTGACCGTTCCCTTACCATTCTGGCAGGAAAGGATGCAGAATCCCGCTTCCTGGTTGGCAGTTTTTCTGATATCTTTAAGAAATCAAATTACCAGATTTTATTTGAGGGTGTGGAAAACGAAAAGGATGAGAATCAGTGTAAGGAGATGAATGCACTCTATTTACAGGGTTATAAATATTCGAAACCGATACCGATAGAACATCTGACCGAGTTTTTAAAGAAAGTGGTATAACAGAACGTCAGGAGATGAAATCTCCTGGCGTTTTTTGATAATATTCCCGGAAAACACGGTAAAACGTCCGCAGACTGCGAAAGCCGCTGGCGTAGCAGATGTCCGTGATCGAGAGGTCAGTGTGTGTTAAAAGCCCCATCGCATGTTCTGCGCGCAGGCGGTTGACATAATCCGAGAGCGAACAGCCAAACTTTTCATTACAGACATGCGAGACGTGATACTTGCTGTAGCCCAGATCGTGGGAGAGTGCAGTAAGGCTGACCGGCTCTAGGAAATGGGCATCCAGATATTCGGCAATGCTCTGACAGAGATCCTGCCGCTCGGACTGGTTCGGAACCAGTGGGAGCGTATCAAACAGGTAGGAGAGAAAGACTGCAAGGTAACCTTTTAAAAGGCGTGGGTTTTGCAGCTGTCCGTTGGCGTACGCTGTGAGGTCGGATAAAGCAGAGGAGAGTCTTTTATACTGAGTTACATCGGAAAGAAAAGCGGAGGCAGGGAGGTTTGCTGTGAAATCCGTCTGGAAATCGGGGAATTCCCGCACATCAAAGATCAGCATCAGAGCTTTGGAGGATACCGGTGTTTTCGTCTGATGGATCAGATTTGGAAAGGTAACCGAGAGGTCGCCTTTTTTTAAGATGCGGGTCTGTTCCCGGATCGTAACGGAAAGCTCGCCTTCCAAAACATAAAAAATCTCTACCTGCCTGTGGATGTGGGCAGGATAGGCGTTGTTTTTTGAGATTTTTGCAGTTAGGTTTTCCGTGCGGTTCTGATACAAAGCTGGCATTTTTGTTTCTCTCCTTTTTTTGTATCTTCATTTTACCTTAAAATCGCAATATATGGCAAGAAAAAGAACGAAAAAAGCCTATCAATCGCAATTTATATCCATTATGATAAGGTCAGAAAAGGACAAAAAGGAGGATGTTTTTATGGAAGAAAAACTGATCTGGCAGGCAGACCTTTTGGATGGCAGATATCAAAATCCAATTTTATATACCGATTATTCTGACCCGGATGCGATCCGTGTGGGAGAGGACTATTTTATGATCGCATCGAGCTTTTGCAATGCACCGGGACTTCCGGTCTTACATTCCAAAGACCTCGTCAACTGGAATCTGGTCAATTATGTGTTACCGGAGATCCCGACGGAGCGTTACGACAGACCAGTCCACGGATGCGGCGTGTGGGCACCTTCCATACGATATCATGAGGGAACGTTTTACGCATGTTTCCCGATGCCGGATGAGGGCATCTATATGAGTACGACAAAAGATCCGTTTGGAAAATGGAGTACACCGGTCAATATCCGCCCGGGAGCAGGCTGGATCGATCCATGCCCGTTCTGGGATGACGACGGAAAGGCATATCTTGTCGCAGGTGTGGCAAAGAGCCGGATCGGTTATAAGAGCGTGCTGCATATGGTAGAGATGCAGCCGGATGGAATGGGGCTGATCGGTGAAGAGGTAAAGATCTTCGATGGAAATGAAAACGATCAGGTCACGATCGAGGGACCGAAAATGTATAAACGTAACGGCTGGTATTATGTGTTTGCTCCGGCGGGAGGCGTAAAGACCGGATGGCAGACTGTGCTGCGGGCAAAGCATCCATTTGGACCGTATGAGTATAAAGTAGTTATGCGTCAGGGCAGCAGCCCGGTAAACGGACCGCATCAGGGCGCATGGGTCGATACTGTGACAGGAGAGGACTGGTTCCTTCATTTTCAGGATGTGTATGGAGCAGGAAGGATCGTGCATTTGCAGCCGATGCGCTGGGAAAACGACTGGCCGGTCATAGGAGCTGCAAAAGAAGGAGAGGACTGTGGCGAGCCGGTTCTCACCTATCGAAAACCAAACGTTGGTAATGTGCAGGTAACCCCATGTACACCGCCTGCATCAGATGATTTCTCCAATGGAAAACTGGGACTCCAGTGGCAGTGGAATGCAAACCCGAAAGGGGGCTGGTACAAGATCGTGGATGGTAAGTTACAGCTTTCTGCAGTAAAGACGGATGCCGCGCTCTGTTATGGAAATGTGCCAAATCTGCTGTTACAGAAATGGCCTGCACCGGAATTTACCTGTGTAACGAAGCTGCAGCTTGACGGGCTGCGGGAAGGGGATGCAGCCGGTGTGATCTCCATGGGAATGGAGTATGGTGTGCTCGAATTTGCAAAAAAAGAGCAGGGCATCGTATTGCAGTTCATCCGCGGAACACAGCACTATGGAAAAATACTGGAAGAGTCCACGACGGAAGAAGATACCATGCTGGAAATCCTTCCAAAAGAGACAAAAAACTGTGAAGTAAGATACGAAGTTAAAGTGACCGGAACACGCGATCTGAGTGAGACGGAAAAAGGCTTCCCGGAGGAGACAGTGACCATTTCCTATCGTGTGGACGGCGGCGATTATAAGAAAGCAGGAGAGATGATCTCCGTTCCGGGCCGCTGGGTTGGCGTGAAAAACGGTGTCTTCTGTGTCAGAAGAGAAGATGGTGAGGGCGGTTACCTGACTGTGGAGCGTGTAAGCTATCATAGATAACAGTGTGAAAAATAAATTTTTCACACCGGAAAGGAGATTTTTATGGAAAGAATTTATCATAATCCGGTACAGAGGGGATTTTTTCCGGACCCGTCGGTCGTGAGAGTGGGCGAAGACTATTACATGGTCAATTCCACCTTTCAGTATTTTCCGGCGATCGCGATCAGCCATTCGAAAGATATGGTGCACTGGGAACTGATCGGGCATGCGATCACAGATCCCGATGATCTGGATCTGTCGGATATCAAAGATTCGCATGGCATCTGGGCACCGGATATTTCCTACAGCAATGGACGGTTTATCATTATGGCGACGTTACGTCTGAATGCGGATGGCAAGCGGGAAAACAATGTCATGCGGCGGCAGCTTGTGATGTCATCCGAAAAGCCGGAAGGACCGTATACGAAGCCGGTCTGTCTGGAGGTGGACAGCATCGATCCGTCCCATTTTGTGGATGATGACGGCAAACACTATATGGTGATCAGTCCGGGCATCAACCTGGTCCCGCTTTCGGATGACTGTACGAAAGTGATCGGGGAGACGATACCGGTATGGCAGGGAACCGGGGAACGCTGCCCGGAGGGACCGCACATTTTAAAACATGGAGATTACTATTATGCCATTTTGGCAGAGGGAGGGACCGGATATGGACACGGCATCAATGTCGGGCGTTCGAAAAACCTGTTTGGACCTTACGAGGCATCTCCTTATAATCCACTGATGCGCCAGTTTGACCCGGATGCACCGATCCAGCGCACCGGTCATGGCAAACTGGTCGAAACGCAAAACGGGGACTGGTGGGTCTATTATCTGATGGGACGTCCCAATCAGGGACACTATACCACGATCGGAAGAGAAAGTGGACTAGACCCCGTTACCTGGCTGCCGGACGGCTGGTTTATCATCAATGACAGAAAGGGTCCAAGCCTGACCCAGACGGCACCGGATCTGCCGGAGTGCCGTTATCCTGCATGGACACGGGATGATTTTGATACCGACACACTGGATGTGCACTGGGAATTTGTGCGCAATCCGGCGAGAGGGAGCTATTCTCTGACCGAGAGACCGGGCTATTTTAGGATCTGGACGAGAGATGGTCAGTTAAATGAGATCCGTGCGAAAAATACCCTGGTCCGCAGGGAGCAGGAACTCTCCTATACGGCAGAGACGAAGCTTGATTTTCATCCGACGAAAAACGGAGAGCAGGCAGGATTGACCTGTTATTACAGTACGGCTACCTATGCCAGATTTTCCGTGTGCTATGAAGAGGGGAGAAAATTGCAGCTTGTGATCAACCGGAACCACGGCGAAGAGCTGATCGCAGAAGTATGTGATCTTTTAGATACAGAAATTTATTTAAAAGTCGTAGTGGATAAACTGACCAGAAAGTTTTATTACAGCTACGATGGCGTGTCCTACGAACTGGCAGGAACGCTGGAACACTGTATTTATCTCTGCGACGAGGGAGTACCGGATGATCCGAAACGCCATACCGGAACGCTGGTCGGTATCTATGCGAACAACGGCGGATGCGGAAGCCGGATCGCAGCTGATTTTGATTTCTTTTCTTATCAGGATGTATAAATTTTATACAGAAAAAGGTTTATACATAAATCCACAAAAGAGTTGACAGAATAAGAAAGCCTTGTTATAATGAACTTCCAAAACCATGCAAATGGAGTGGAATTTTCTGGAACCAAAGGTTCTATTTTTCGCCACGCAACTGTAACGAAGCAGTTGTGTGGCGTTTTTTGTGCGTAAAAATAACAGGAAAAGTAAAATGAGAAAGGAAGGCAGATATGAATCAGAACTTTATGAAAGAAAAGCCGGTAATGCCGCTTGTCATCTCGATGGCATTGCCAATGACACTGTCGATGCTTGTCAATGCTTTGTATAACATTGTAGACAGCTATTTCGTTGCGAGTATGAGCGAAGATGCCATGACGGCATTATCTTTGGTTTATCCGATCCAAAATCTTGTCATTGCGGTGATCGTCGGATTTGGGATCGGTGTCAATGCGATGATCGCATATTATACCGGAGCAGGGGAACAGAAACTGGCGGATCACTGTGCATCCATGGGTGTGTTCTTAAATGTCATTCATGGAATTTTGCTTACGATATTCTGTATCGGGATCATGCCGTATTTCCTTTCCATGTTTACCGGAAATGAAGCGATCATAAAACTGGGAGTTGATTATTCGAATGTGGTATTTTTATTTGTCATTCCAAACTCGATCGCGATCAGTTTTGAAAAGATCTTCCAGTCTGTGGGCAGGATGAAAGTGTCCATGGTCTGTATGATGATCGGCTGTATTGTCAATATCGTACTGGATCCGCTTTTAATCTTTGGAATTGGCATTTTCCCGGAACTGGGGATGCAGGGAGCTGCGATCGCAACGGGAATCGGACAGGTGGTCACGATGGTGGCATATCTTCTGGTTCACTGGAAGAGACCGTTGTCCGTCCGTATCTGTTTCCGCGATATGAAACCGCAGAAAGAACTGTGCAAAAAGATCTATACGATCGGTGTTCCGGCAACCTTAAATATGGCACTGCCGTCCGTTCAGATCTCTGCCTTAAATGCGATCCTCTCCGCCTACGCGGCAGGCTATGTGCTTGTTCTGGGAGCCTACTTTAAGTTACAGACGTTCTTATATCTGACCGGAAATGGTGTGGTTCAGGGAATGCGTCCGCTGATGGGATTCAATTACGGAGCAGGTGAGATGAAACGAGTGAAAAAGATCTTTGAATCGGCACTGATCCTGATCGCAGGAGTCATGGTCATCGGAACTGTTCTTTGCGTGCTGATCCCGGAAACCCTGATCGGTCTGTTTACCGAAAATGCGCAGACGATCGCAATGGGTAGAGAAGCACTGCACATCATCTGCATCGGATTTATCGTATCGTCTGTCTCCGTGACTGTGTCAGGAGCACTCGAAGGACTTGGAAAAGGGGTGGATTCCCTGATCATTTCCGCACTGCGTTATATCGTGCTGATGCTGCCGCTGGCATTTGTGTTAAGCCGCGTGCTCGGAGCAGCAGGTGTGTTCCATGCGTTCTGGGTAACTGAAGTGCTGACCGCTGCGATCTCGCTGCTGCTTTGGAAAAAACAGAAGATCTGATTAAAATGATGTGTCAGAAGGACACGTTTTGTAATGTGAAAGCAGCGCATCGATCTGTAAGTTGATGTTTTCCGGAAATGCACCGGTACTGCCAAGTGGAAGCTTGACCAGAAAATCAAGATTTTTATAGCTGCCCGAAGAACGGTGCTTTTTTGCATCCTGTCTGGCAGAAATGCTGATCTTGACCTGTGCGCGTTTCTGCTCGAACAGTGGAATGATAATATAATAGAGTCGGTCATCCCGAAATGACACATATCCGGCATTTTTGCCGGATTTTGTCGTTAAAAAGAGTTTATGTTTGTGGATGCGTGCCGGGTATAATACCATGCCGGAGCGAAGCGGTGGTGCATCCGCGGCGAGTTCTAACATGGACGGGATTGAATAGATCGTGGCATCTGAAAGCTCTTCCGGTGTCAGCAGCCGTTTTAAGGTGTCAGTTGCATCGATAAACTGCTGTGCCAGCAGATAGGAAAGTTCTGCCTGAAACCGGATGCGCTGCGCGGAAAGGTTGTCCCGGTTCATCTGCGCATCAATCTCGTCGAGCAGGCGTTTGCTACATTCGAACATGCTTTTTAAAAATAATGGAAAATCCTCTTCGGCGATCCAGAGATATTTTCCGGTGGCAACCGCAAAACTGTCGAGGATCTCCCCATCGGCATCTTCGGCATACTGGTAGATCGTGCGCGTTGTATACGCATGTTCGTGAGATGGAGCATTCCATTTCATCTGCTTTTTACCGGTCTGTCCTGCCTTTTGTCTGTCCTTTTCCGGAGCGGAAAGCAGGTCTTCATTTTGGCGCAAAAAAGCATAAGCCTCATTGATCTCCTGCGCCGAGAAAGCGTAGGAAGCGGTGTCAAAGGCTTCGGTGTCAGGATGCACCTGGTGCATCAGCTGTCTGTATTTCTTTTTGAGTTCTTTTTTATCTGTCCCGGCTGTGATGCCGAGGATCTTAAATGCCAGTGATCTTGTCATGAGGTAAGTATAGCATATTTGAGAGAGTGGGGGATACTGATTTTATGGACAGTGAAATCTGTTGATAAATAGCAGGGTGTGATGTAAAATTTTTACAAAAAGGAAATGGAAATAATATCAGAAAATATAAAACGATGGTATCGATTATCGGTTACTGTAAAACACATAGATTCGGAGGAGTAGAAATGATATATGGGAAATCGATAGAACTTTTTCTTGTAAATGGAACAGCAGATAGTCTAATTACAGCAGAACTTTCAAATTGGAATGGAAAGGCAATTAAAATACCTAGAATTGAAATATCCTCTTGTAAACGTGATGATATTACGCAGGCAGGTGTCTATTTCCTTTTCTGTAAAGAAGATGATGGAACAGATTCTGTTTATATTGGAGAAGCCGAGAATGTAAGAGAGAGATTGTTGCAGCATTTACGTGATTATCAGGTAGAAAAAGAAAAGTATTATTGGACCACGGCAGTGATATTTATAGGCAGGGATCTGAATAAGGCACTGATACGTTACCTTGAAAATCGTTTTGTAGATATTGCAAGACAATGTAAAAGATATTCTGTACTTACTAAAAACACATATCGCAATACTGTTATGAAAGAATCGCAGATTGCCGTTATGGAAGAGTTTATTGATAATGTAAAAATCCTTATAAATGCCTTGGGATATAAAGTTTTAGAGCCATTAAATAAACCTGTAATTGCAGATGAAAATGAAAATATAAATATTGATAAAGAGGAGATACAACTATATTTAGAAAGAACAATTAAAGGTGTGGGAAAAATTGATGCAGAAGGGCTTCGTACATCAGAGGGATTTGTTGTACTTAGTGGAAGCCATATGGCTCCAGAGGCGGATGATACTGTTTCTGCAGGCATTAAGGATCAGCGAAATAAGGCAAAAGTTGTGGATGGGATTTTGCAGGAAGATGTCTTGTTTTCAAGTCCTTCGGGAGCAGCGATGTTTGTTGTAGGAAAAAGTGCAAACGGACTTACCAGCTGGAAAAATGCAGAAGGGATTACCCTTAAAGATATTGAAAATGATGAAGCAAGTGG
>JBNMKU010000015.1:0-35426 GCA_050874505.1 Roseburia sp.
GATATCAAATACGATATGGATGCGTTTCTCTCCGAACAGACAAAGGGCAGTCTTGCCTGCGACTACGTGCAGGTCGGTCATCATGGTAACTGGTCTTTTTCCAATGAATTTTACGAATCTACCGGCGCCTCGGTCTTTTTCCTGGATGCACCTGCCTCGCTCACCGATAACGGGGACTTTCCTGCCTGTGAGTTAAAGCAGACCTTGCTTCAGGCTGGAAAGACCGTGCTTGATTTTTCCACCGCACCCAATACCGTTACTCTAAAATAATTTATGGTAATAATAGAATACACGCTCCGCGAACATTCTGTTATCATGAATCAAAAAGGATCCTGTGCATGTATCAGGATCCTTTTCTTGCTTTATCCATATTATTCTGCTAATTTTTTCTTAACTGTTTCTAATTCCTGTTTGGAAAGCATATCTGTGCAAAGTTTGCAAGCCATAGCAGCCATATCATTCTGTGTAAAGAATGCTGCATTCTCTTTCATTGTTGTTTTCCAGAACTCTTCTTTGGATACTACCGGCTGATAGAAAGAATATCTTCCCTTGCGGTAAGATGTTAAAAATCCTTTTTTCACAAGTCTGGATAAGAAAGTAGAAACTGTCTGTGGTTTCCAGTTCTTTCCGTTTGCTTCGTTTACCTTGTCCATGATCTGCTGCAATGCCATCTCTTCTGGTGTATCCCAGATTGCTTTCATTACCACCCTTTCGCATGCAGAAATATCATTTGTCTCCATAATTATGTCTCCTTTCTTCTTCGTGCAATCTGCACGTTCCTAAAGATGCTTGTTTTCTACATATGCAGTCATTATACATGATTTCTTCCAAGAAATCCACCCTTATTTTTATATTTTCATATATTTTTCATAATTTTTTTTAGATTATCTTCATTTTCATCCACTTTCCACTTAAATAGCGGGTGAAAAAGATGATTCCACGGATGGTCCAGTCCGCAAACATACCGATCCATACCCCCATCGGTCCGGTATGTAATACACGCATACAAAATACTGCCAGTGCCACACGGCACAGCCACATCGTACCAGTTGCCACGATCATGGAAAATCGAACATCCCCTGCTGCACGCATTCCATATGCCGGAATAAACGATAAGACCCACACCAGTGGTTTTGCGATCGTAATTGCGATCACCATCTGAAAACAGAGCGCCGCACTCTCCGCTTCCATTCCTGCCAGCCACATTGCCGGTTTCGCAAGTGCAAAGACAAACAGGCAGGAGAGCAGTACTGCCACTTCCGCATACAGGCTTAATTTCACGATATAATATTTTGCCTCTTCTTTGCGTCCTGCACCGATCGCCTGTCCGACCACAGTCATCAGTCCAATACCAATGCCGATCCCTGCCACACCATTGACATTTTCAAAAATGATCGTCATTGCCTGCGCGGCGATCGCTGTCGTTCCAAGCGTGGAAACTGTTGACTGGATCGCCAGTTTTCCGAACTGGAACATACCATTCTCGATACCGGAGGGAACACCTACCGCCAGGATCTTCACGATCAGCGGGAAATCAGGCCGGATCGACAGGTAATCGTTTAAGACGATCTCCTGCTTTGGCTTTGACAACTGGTAAAATACCACGACCGTACAGAAGATACGGGAAACCAGCGTTGAGATCGCAGCTCCCTCTACCCCCATATCCAGTCCGAAGATCAAAAATGCGTTTCCCGCGATATTTAGGATATTTGAGATCACAGAGATCTTCATCGGGTACTTTGCATCTCCGGATGCACGGTAAAATGCCGAACCGGCATCAAACAGCGCAATAAACGGATAAGAAAGCACTGTAATAAAGAAATAAACCTGCGCTGCCTGCATGACCTTGGGCTCGATCGCACCAAAGATCAGCCGAAGCAATGGTTTTCTGAATCCAATACAGAGAATGGATAACGCCAGCGCGATCGTAACTACAGTAAGTACGATCTGTCTCGCTGCACGATTACATCCCTCATGATTTTTGCTCCCAATATACTGGGAACAGATGATCGTCGCACCGGTCGCCATTGCAGCAAACACCTGAATGACCAGGGTATTGATGGAATCAACCAGTGACACGGCAGAGATTGCCGCACTGCCCACATTGCTGACCATCATGGTATCTACCATACCCATAAACGAATTCAGCAGCTGTTCTATGACAAGAGGAACCAACAGCATCTGCAATGTTTTTCCTGAAAACAAAAGATCCTCTTTGTTAATCTTGCTTTTGTCATATAATCTTATCATTTGTTCTGCCTCTTATGATAATTTTCCGTAAAGTTCTGCAGGAACATATGCCTTGACATAGATCCCCTCTGCCCGGTATTCTTCTTCTAATAATTCCCCGGATTTCCGGATCTGCTGGATGATGCCTGCCGCATCATAAGGTACGATCCGTTCCACCAGTATCTTATCTTCACGAAGCAATTCACAGAGCAGCTCTTTTAGCTCATCCAGTCCCTGTCCCGTTCTTGCAGAAATGGAAAGCGTACGATCCGCTTTAAAGTCCCGAAGTGGCTCTTTTTCAACGACGGCATCCTGTTTGTTAAACAGTGTTACGATCGTTTTTTCTTTGATGTCAAGCTGATAGAGCGTCTCATAGACAATGTGCATCTGCTTATCCCGCTGCGGATTGGACGCATCGACTACATGCAGGATATAATCTGCATATTTTGCCTCCTCTAACGTACTCTTAAACGCCTCGATCAGATGATGCGGCAGCTTCCTGATAAATCCGACCGTATCCGTAAGCAGGATCTGCTGTCTTCCCGGCAGTTCTAAAAGACGGGTCGTCGGGTCTAGGGTTGCAAACAGCTTATCCTCTTCTAACACTTTGGCATCCGTCAAGGTATTTAACAGTGTGGATTTTCCGGCATTGGTATATCCCACGATCGCTGCCACCGGGATCTTGTTTTTCTCCCGCTGCGCCCTTGTGATCTCACGGTGCTGGCGGATCTCCTTTAATTCCCGGTTTAACTGGGCGATCCGGTCTTTGATCAGTCTTCGGTCCATCTCCAGTTTTTTCTCACCAGGTCCCCTTGTCCCAATCCCACCGCCCAGTCTTGACATGGAACGACCCATTCCTGCCAGACGGCTTAAACGGTATTTTAACTGTGCCAGTTCGACCTGTATCTTTCCCTCACTTGTGATCGCCCTTGCAGCAAAGATATCAAGGATGATCAGCGTACGGTCCATGACCTTGGTGTTTAACATCATTTCAAGATTTTTTAACTGCGCCGGCGATAATTCATCGTCACAGACAATGCCGGTCGCGCCGGTCTGCTCTACCAGCTCTGCGATCTCCTGCACCTTTCCGGTTCCCACATAGGTACCCGGATGGATCAGTGCTCTTTTCTGGATCAGAGTCCCGACAACTTCGGCTCCTGCTGTTTTTACCAGCTCTGCAAGTTCTGCGACCGAATCCTCTGCATCATCGCCGTCCTGTTCACTGACTCCGACCAGCACAACTTTTTCTTTCATTTCTTCTATTTCAAATGTTTCTGCCATTTGCTCTCCATTCTGGGGCGTTTCTACCCGGTCTCATTTACTGTGTACTTTCCGTATCCGATGGCACTGCCTCTGAGGACTGTGTGTCCTCGGCTGTTGTCTCTTTTGTGGTATCTTTGACCTGTCTGTTTTTGAGGAAAATATATTCTCTCTGTGCTGCTGCATCATCCGGACAGAGCGTGATATATTCCTGCACGACTTCCCATGCTGTTGCAAAATCCCCGGTGTACTCGCATGCAATGATCTGATTGGAAAGTAACGCCGCGCGGTTTGGTACATTTTCCATGGCAAGCCCCTGTTTGATGTAATTGAGTGCGGAAGCGTAATTCCCCCTTCCCATTTCGATCTCTGCCAGTGCATTCATTGCTGTTGAGTCCGCGATACCAGAGTCTGTATATGCCTGATAATACGTTTCTGCCTGCTCTGAATCTCCCTCTGCCTCATACACCTGTGCCAGATAAAGATTTGCTTCCTTGCTCTCTTTTTTGATCGCAGCCGCAAGTTCTTCCTTTGCATTGTCATACTGCCCTAACAGATAGTAGATCCTTCCTCGGTTCGTCAGATCCTCCGCAGAATTTCCTTTGATGTCAAAGGCTTTGTTTAAGTATTCTTCCCCCTGCTCTTTCATATTATAAGCAGCAAGATCCTCATAAATCCCAATGTAGAGCTTGTAGTCATTTTTATTACAGTTTACTGCCTTTTCAAAATTGGAGACTGCCGTATCTGTATTTCCATTTTGCAGATCCAGACATCCCATCAGATAATAGGCATTGCCATCGTCCTTATTATAATCGATCAGTGCCTGATAGGTATCATATGCTCCCTGTGTGTCGCCGGACGCGTATAACGCTGCCGCTTTATAGTAACAGATATCGATCTCGGTATCTGTGATCTCTCCTGCGCACTGTGCAAGTGCGCTGCCAAATGCCACGATCGCACCATCGTAATCGCCCTTTTGCATGTCTGCGATCCCGATATCGCGGAAGCCCAGTTCATCTTCCATCCGTTCATTTGCACAGCCGGATAACAGTGTCACGGACAATGCTGCCACTGCTATCATATATGTAACATCGTGTTTTTTCATCGTAATCTCCGTTCTTAATGGTCTCCCATTTTCTTTTCGCATACTCGATTATAGCACATTTCATTTTTATTGCATAAAAAAATGCAACATTCCTTTCAAAATGTTGCATTTTATCTGTCCGGTATCGACCAGACACCTACGGCAGGCACTCATTTAACACGCGTTCCACATTTTTATACGCAATGTGATCCAGCTCCCGCTCCGAAAATCCTCTCTTTTTCAGCGCATCGAAAAGCAGCGGCATCTGTGTGCAGTCTTTGATCTCGAGTTGTCCACAGATCCCGTCAAAATCGGTTCCAATTCCCACACACTCGATCCCACCGACATTTCTCATGTGCTCGACATGGTCGCACATGCACGCGATCCTGCTCTCCTGATCCGTCTGCTCCCGGTTTAAAAATCCGGGATAGAAATTTAACCCTGCCACGCCTCCACGCTCTGCAAGGATCCGTATCATCTCATCTGTTAAGTTCCTGCTGGCCGGTGCCAGTGCCCTGCAATTCGAATGGGATGCGACAAACGGTTTTTTCGTCACGTCTGCCACATCATAAAATCCATCATCCGACAGATGGGACACGTCAGGCAGGATACCTAAGGTTTCCATATAACTGACCGCTTCTTTTCCAAACGGCTTTAATCCCCATTTTCCATGTTCCTGCGGAAAGGTATGTGGATAACCCAGACTGTTTTCATCGTTCCAGGTCAGTGTGATAAGCCGCACTCCCATCTCATAAAACTGTCTGATCTTTGTCAGGTCACTTTCTGCGACTGCAGCATTTTCTATCGTAAGAAATGCAGATATTTTTCCCTCGCTCCGGTTTTTTCTGTAATCTGCCATGTTATAAGCGGGTGCTAAGGTTTCCCTGCACTGTTCTAATGTGTTCTGATAGATTTCATATAATTTTTCCAATAGCTCCGGCATGGTTGGCACCGGTTCTGCTTCAAGGCGATATGCGCTCCGGTCACTCTCCTGCTGCGGCAGGAACATGGCAAAAAACTGTGCCGCCACGCCCGACTGCTCCAAACGTTTTATATCAATCATCGTATCAGAAAGCCTCTCTATTGTCTTTTTTCCCTGCATGATCGCAGCACCTAAGGTGTCGCAGTGCATATCAATATATTCCATTTTTCCTCATTTCTGATCTTTGTTTCTCACAGATCACATTTTTATAATTCCAGTCCGTCTATCACTTTCTTTAAGGCATCTGCGGATTCTTTTAATTTCTGTGCTTCTTCTTCATTTAAAGAGATCGGTACATGTGTCTCCACACCGTTTGCCCCGACAATTGCCGGCATACTCAGTGCAATGTTTTCAATGCCATACTCTCCGTGCATGATCGTTGAGATCGGCAGGATGGACTTTTCATCCCGCATAATGCACTCGCAGATCCGCTTCACAGACATTGCAATGCCGTAATAAGTCGCATGTTTTTTGGCAATGATCTCATACGCGCTGTTTTTGACCCGGTTTGCGATCTCTTCCATGGATGCCTCGTGGTCAAAATGTCCTCTCATCTCGCAGAAATCATTTAACGGGATCCCGGAAACATTGGTGCTGCTCCATGCGGCGATCTCGCTGTCTCCATGTTCTCCGATGATAAAGGAGTGTACGCTGCGGCTGTCGACACTTAAGTGCTCTCCTAAAGCATATTTGAGTCGTGCCGTATCCAGAACCGTACCGGAACCAATCACACGGTTTTCCGGCAGACCGCTTAATTTTAATGCGGTATAGGTCAATATATCGACCGGATTTGATACGATCAGTAAAATTCCCTGATAATCCCTGCTCGCGATCTCCGGGATAATGCTTTTATAGATCGCAACGTTTTTATGCACCAGATCCAGTCTTGTCTCATCCGGCTTCTGATTTGCCCCGGCTGTCACGATAATGATCGCTGCATCCGCTACATCGTCATAATTTCCGGCATAGATCTTCATCTGTCCTGCAAATGGTACCCCGTGTGCAATATCCTTTGCTTCTCCGTCTGCTTTTTCCTCATTTGCATCCAGCAGGACCATCTCGGAAAACAACCGGCTCTGCATCAGTGTAAATGCTGTTGCCGATCCTACAAAACCACATCCGATGACTGCTACTTTTCTTGGATTTACTTTTTTTCCCATAATTGCTCTCTCCTTTTCTCTTTTTGTCTATGCCTATATTATATACAGAAAACGCAGAAATAAATGTTGTTGTAACAACATTTTACCATTTTTTATGAAAAAAAGAAACCCACACATATGTATGGATTTCTTTCTATGATCTATTTTCTTTTTACAGATGCCAGATATCCTCATTGTACTGTGCAATGGTACGGTCAGATGAGAAGAAACCTGCTTTGCTGATGTTGATGAGCATTTTCTTTGCCCATGCCATACGATCTTCATAGTCTGCATAGATACGCTCTTTTGTTGCAACGTAATCTTTGAAGTCCGGAAGGGTCATAAACCAGTCTTTGTTTAACAGCTCATTGTAAAGACGCTCTAAGTTCTCTCTGCATCCTACTGCCATCAAAGTATCACTTACAATAAAATCGATCGCACGTTTGATGTCTGCATCGTTCTCGTAGTAGCTTCTTGATACATAATCTGCTTTCTTGTAGTGCTCAATAACTGCTTCGGAAGACTCACCGAAGATGTAAATATTGTCATCTCCTACGAACTGGTGCATCTCTACGTTTGCACCATCCATGGTTCCGATCGCGATCGCACCATTTAACATGAATTTCATGTTAGAAGTACCGGATGCCTCTTTGGAAGCAAGGGAGATCTGCTCGTGGATATCTGCTGCCGGGATCAGTTTCTCAGCTAAAGTAACGTTGTAGTTTTCTACCATAACAACCTTTAAGTATGGAGACACCTCAGGATCTTTGCTGATCACTTCCTGTAAGCAGAGGATCAGGTGGATGATATCCTTTGCGATCACATAAGCAGGAGCTGCTTTTGCACCGAAGATCACAGTGATCGGGCGTGCCGGTTTTTTGCCTGCTTTGATCTCAAAATATTTGTGGATGACATAGAGTGCATTCATCTGCTGTCTCTTGTACTCGTGCAGTCTCTTGATCTGAATATCGTAGATGGAGTTGTCATCTAAAACAATACCCTGTGTTTTCTCAAGATATGCTTTTAAGTCGGCTTTTCTTGCTGATTTTACGTCTAATAATTTCTGTAATACAGCAGGATCGTCTACATATTTTCCTAATTTTTCAAGCTCTTCGGCATTTTTCTTGTAGCCATCTCCGATCAGGGAGGTGAACAGTTCTGCCAGCTCTGGGTTGCAGTGTAATAACCAGCGGCGGAATGTGATACCATTGGTCTTGTTGTTAAATTTCTCCGGATAGATCTTATAGAAGTTATTTAACTCTGTATTCTTTAAGATTTCTGTGTGGAGATATGCAACTCCGTTTACGCTGTATCCGTAATGGATATCCATATGTGCCATGTGAACGCGGTTCTCATCATCGATGATCGCTACGGACTTATCATCGTATTTCCTGGTAACACGGCTGTTTAATTCATAGATGATCGGAAGCAACTGTGGTACTGCCTTCTCTAAGAAATGGATCGGCCATTTTTCCAGTGCCTCTGCAAGGATCGTGTGGTTGGTATATGCACAGGTCTTAGATACGATGTCGATTGCTTCATCCATTAAGATGCCGCGCTCCATCAGAAGACGGATCATCTCAGGGATTACCATACTTGGATGTGTATCGTTGATCTGGATCACAACGTACTCGTTTAATTTATGCAGATCGCCGCCTCTTGCCAATGTCTCATCAATGATCAGTCTTGCTGCGTTGCTTACCATGAAGTACTGCTGGTAAACACGAAGGATCCTTCCCTTGTCATCTGAATCATCCGGATATAAGAATAATGTCAGGTTCTTTGCAATGTCTTCTTTATTGAAATCAATTCCGTTTCCTACCAGGCTCTCATCGACTGTCTCAACATCGAATAAGTGAAGCTTGGTTGTGCGGTTTTCATAACCGATAACATCAATGTCATACAGTCTGGACTGTAAGGTAAATCCGCCAAAGCTGATCGGATAAGTTACATCTGTTTTTGTCAGCCAGCTCTCTTTCTCGATCCATGGGTTTGGTGTCTCATGCTGTAAATTGTTTTCAAATACCTGTTTGAATAATCCGTAGTGATAATTTAATCCTACACCGTCGCCGTTTAATCCGAGGCTTGCGATTGAGTCAAGGAAGCAGGCTGCAAGACGTCCTAAACCACCATTTCCTAAAGATGGTTCCGGCTCTACCTCTTCTATCTCTGCAAGGCTTTTTCCGTTCTCTGCAAGAAGTTTCTTGACATCCTCGTAAATTCCAAGGTTGATCAGGTTGTTGGATAATAATTTACCGATCAGAAACTCAGCTGAAATATAATATAATTTACGTTTTCCGGCATTGCTCTCTTTCTCTTTTGCCATTCCTTTTGTCATCTCTAATAAAGAATAGTAAAGTTCCTCATTGCTGCAATCTGCAATGCTTTTTCCGCATCTTTTGGTTACGATTTCCTGTAAGTTCATGTTTCCTCCATTCCGGCTTACCTAAGCCATATCCAGTTTGTTCCTTCTCCTGTTTGCTTTCGCAAATCACTTTATACTGGTATTATAGGTTAGGTTTTTGTATTTTTCTTGTCAAATAGGCTCAAAAAGTGGTACAATCCTATCATGAACATTTTAGAATATGAAAATTACCAGGAAAAAATTTTACACGGCAGCCCTTTATTCCCTTATATCACTTATCTTTGTTCCATCCCACTGGATTTTAAGTACGTTCCTATCCACTGGCATGATGAGATTGAGATCATCTATATCAAAAAGGGAAAGGGGATCATCCATGTGGACTTCACGGCATACGAGGTTACCGCAGGTACCATTGCGCTCATTTTGCCGGGGCAGCTCCACTCGATCGAACAGTTTGAAACCGAGAGCATGGAATATGAAAATATCATTTTTCATCCCAATATGCTGATCTCCAAAAAGACGGACACCTGCAACACAGACTTTTTGCAGCCGCTGCTTACCGGAAATATCTCGATCCCGATCCTCTACACCCCGGATTTTCCTCATTATAAGGAGATTGCCGCCTGTGTGGATGCCAATGACGAGATCTGCAAAACTTATCCGAACGGCTACCAGCTCTTTATCAAGAGCCAGCTTTTTATGCTGTTTTTTATTCTGTTCCATAAATGCAGCAGCATGGAAGTGCCAAGAAAAAATGATAAGTCGTTAGAAAAGATGAAATTGATCCTCAAATACGTGGAAAACCACTATATGGATAAGATCACCATCGAAGATATGGCAAATGAAGTGGGCGTAAGCCAGTCTCATTTTATGAAATATTTTAAAAATACCATGGGAACCTCATTCATTGATTATCTCAATGAATACCGGCTCACCATGGCATCCCGTCTTTTGCTCTCCTCCGACTCTTCCATTCTTGCGATCGCAGAAGAGGTCGGTTTTGAAAATCTGTCTTATTTTAACCGCATCTTTAAAAAGCGGTTTGACCAGACTCCGCGCGAGTACCGCAAACAGCATCCGAATGGATAAATTTCTGTTCAAATGTCCCCTCACCCTCTGGCTTACCAAAATAATATCCCTGAATATAATCCGGTCCTAACTTGCACATTTCGCAGAGTTCCTGATCGGTCTCGATCCCCTCGACACAGATGGCAAGTTCTAAGCTGTGGCTCATTTCAATGATCTGTGTCATCAGATTGTGCTCATATTCCCGGTTGAGTGCTTTCATCGTAAAGGAACGGTCGATCTTGATGTAATCCGGCTCCAGATCCCCTAAACAATGCAGATTGGAATAGCCGGTTCCAAAATCATCCAGGATGATCTGCACCCCATTTTTCCGGAGACCATTCCAGAGCTTTTTAAAATGAGGGTTCGAATCCAGATAGCCGCTCTCGGTCAACTCAATTCCCACACTCTCCGGTGCTAAATCATATTCTTCAATCGCACCCATGATCTCCTTTAAGACCTGACTCTTGATGACCTGAATATAAGAAAGATTGACATTGATCTTAAAATCCGGTATGTACTTCTGCCATTTTTTACACATACAGAGTGCACGGCGCATCAGCCATCTTCCTGCCGGAATGATCAATCCTGTTTCCTCCAGGATCGGAATAAACTCTGCCGGAGAGATCCGTTCTCCGTCGGGAAGCGAGAAACGCATCAGAGACTCTGCTCCACGCAGCTCATAACTGTTTGCATCCACGATTGGCTGGAAATAAACTTCGAATCCCTCGAAATCATGATTGACCGCATGGTGGAGCTGTGCCGTCAATTCTTTTTTTCGCAGGAACGACTGATATTTTGCTTCGTCAAAGACACAACACCGGTTCTTTCCTGCCTCCTTTGCCTCTGTGAGTGCAAATTCAGACAATTTCATCAGCGTATCATAGTCTCCCTTGATCTTTTTTGTATCTAAGATACCACCTGATATCGTAAATACTGCCTGATATCCATTTGCCTCCACAAAGGCATCCACCGCTCTGCGCATATCCTTGTAGAAATGAACCGCACTCTCCACTTCTCTGTGATTAACATCTACAATCATAAATTCATCTGAGAAAATACGATACACTTTCTGTCCAGGTTCTACCCGTTTGCTGATACTCTCTGCCAGCCATTTCAGCAGAAAATCTCCATACTCCGCACCATAACCGCCATTAATATCCTTGAAATCATCCACCCCGATCCGCAAGAAAAAGCCATCCGGTATCAAGCCTTCATATTGGTTTACAAAAGCTTCCAGACTCGATTCCCCTAAAAGACCTGTCATATTGTCCGCCTTTTGCCTCTGCCCGATCTCATTGATGCACCCGATCAGAAATGCAGGCGTACCTCCAGAATCCTTTAATACTTTTCCACGACAGTTGATCCATACCGGCTTTCCCTCTCTGTCAAGCCATCTGTAATGCAGATTGTGGAATACGATCGTTCCGCTTTTGATACGGTTAAATTCTTCCTTTAAAAGTGGTATGTCCTTATAGTAAACAAAAGTTTCATGCTTTTGCTCCGCATGATAAAAATGATCCGTATCCATCAAAAAACGTTCCGTCGCATGTGATGAAATACGGTAATAATCGTGCTTCAGATCATATACATATAAACAGTCATCCATGCTTGGATCAAAAAGCTGCAATACATATTCGATCTGATTCATTGTCAAACCGCTTTTAATAAATTCTTCCATTTGAAATCCCCCCTCAAATTATCACATAACCAATCCACGCACAGCCAATCCCGATCAAGGCTCCTGCTATCACATCCACTGGCTCATGCACGCCCCCCATTACACGCATGATACCAAGTATCACTCCAATGATGCCAAGCAAAACCCCTGCTCCCGGATGATAACAGAAAATTGTAGCTGCTATGATAAACACAGAAAACACATGCCGGCTCGGAAATGATTTTCCCTTTGTGTCTTTCTCAATAACAGGCTCGATCCCGTATTTCTCATAGGGTCTTTTTACATTTAAGATCCTGCGGAATATGCTTACCCCCACAAAAGAGATCGCAGGGACCAAAACCGCCCGGATCAGGAAATCATCTTTTTCGAGAAAAAGGACGACCAGAAACAATGGATATACACAAAAAACGATTGCCGTCAGCAGCTGATTCATCCGCCGGATCCTCTGTACGGTCTCCGGCTGTTCTTTTAAATTTTCTGTCATCCTCTGATAAGTCTCCCGTGTCATCATCCACACCTCATCCTGCTGTCTATGGCTGTTCTATGGTAGCAGCCGCTAAAAATGCACCTACAAAAACATAAAAATCTGATAAATTGAAAATCAGTTTGCGAAACCATGCCGGTCCCACATTTACATGAAAGTAATCCACGACATGCCCTTTGGCATAACGGTCATAAAGATTACCCGCCCCACCTCCAAGCAAAAGAGAAGCTCCGATCTTCGTCGGCGTCCTGCCCGGCAGACGAAGCAGAAGATAGTAACCTGCCGCAACAACGATCATGACCGCCGTATGGATCGCACGCATCACTCCCGGTCTGGCGGAAAGAAAATTCATGGTTGCTCCCTTATTATAGAACTTTTCAATGATGATCTTTCCCCCACACCTTTTGTGTGTCACCTTACGGGCATATTTACGGTCCATATGCTTTTTCAGAAAAAAATCTGAAAAAAAGGCTGCTGCCGCAATTCCCAAATAAATCATCTGTTTCCTCCTAAATTCTGCATTACATTCCAGTACACAGATCCTTTTTCATAAGAGAGTATAGCACATCTGAAAGAAAAACGTGAGTGTCCTATAGTACCTTTTCTAATTCTTCAATGATAATTTTTAATGCTTTGATCCTTGCATACTTCTTATCTACCGACTCTAAGATATGCCATGGAGCATAAGTCGTGCTGGTTTTCTGTATCATTTCGTTGACCGCATCCTCGTACTGATCCCATTTCTCCCGGTTTCTCCAGTCCTCATCCGTGATCTTCCACTGTTTTTCCGGTGTCTCCTGTCTCTCTTTAAACCGGGCAAGCTGCGTGTCTTTGTCGATCTGTACCCAGAATTTTATAATAACCGCTCCCCAGTCGGAAAGTTCTTTTTCAAATTCGTTGATCTCATTGTAGGCGCGTTTCCAGTCATTCTCACTGCAGAATCCTTCCAGACGTTCGACCATGACTCTTCCATACCAGGTGCGGTCAAAGATGGCAATGTGCCCGGTCTTAGGCAGTCTGGTCCAGAAACGCCACAGATAATGTCTTGCCTTTTCGTGCGGCTCCGGGCTTGCGATCGGATGCACCTCATAGCCTCTCGGGTCAAGTGCACCGGCTACACGCTTGATATTGCCGCCTTTTCCTGCCGCATCCCATCCCTCATAAGCGATGATGACCGGAACCTTTTTCCGGTAAAGCCGGTTGTGCAGTTCTCCTAATCGTTCCTGTAACTGACGCAGTTCCTTCCGGTACTCTTCATCCTCAATCGTCTGATCCAGATCTACTTCCGAAAGCAGCGGCATCTTTTTCAGCGGAAATACGTTCTGTAAGATTGGAACTGCTGTTGCATGGTTGGCAAGTGCTACCTCAATGCCTTCATTTAAGATTTCAAGTGCCTGAAGTTCCGCCCATTTCTTCGACTGTGCATCGATAATATACCAGGGTGCCAGAGAGGTATTGGTATCCTTCATATAAGAATCAAACGCTTCCAAACAGGTCTCATAGTGCTTGTTCTGCCATTCATCATTGGAGCTGACTCTCCATCTGGTGTCTTTTTTCTCTGCCAGATGAGCGATCCTCTTCTCCTGCTCCTTTTTCCCGATGTGTAAAAACAGCTTGATCACAAGATATCCGTTATCGGTGAGCTGGCGTTCAAAATGCCTTATGCTCTCCACACGCCTCTCATATTCTCCCTCGTCCAGAGTCTTGTGAAGTTTTGCACGCACGACCTCATCCATCCAGCCGGAATCCAGGAAACAAAATTTCCCCTCCTCCGGAATATTGACGACATGCCGGTATAAAAAAGGTTTCCTTTGTTCCTCTTCGGTCGGTGCCGACACAGAAACCACTTTAAAAAAGCGCGGATCGATGTTTTTGATCATCTGCGCGATCAAAGAACCCTTTCCTGCCGTGCCCCAGCCCTCGACTAACACCAGAACCGGAAGTTTATGCTCCTTGATCTTCATCTGCGCACCCTGCAGCCTCTCCCGTTCTGCTTTCAGTCTCCAGGCCAGTTCCTCATCCTCCGGTTTTTCCTTTTTTTCCCATTCTCTTAACATATTGATCTCCATTCCTTCCCATTTTTCAATCCATCCCAGATTTATGCGTAAGCACAGATCCTGCGTATGAAAAATTTTATTTTTCGCACTGCTTTTCCTGTCTTTAGTGTTCCACAATTTCTAAAAAATAGCAAGTCTTTCTGATAATTCTTTTCTATTAAAAAAGTTTAAAATTTTTTGGAAAAAGAATGTAAATTATTCCAAAATATAGTATAGTAAAAGTATAGAAAAGCAGTAATTTATCTGTCTACTTAATATAAAGGAGATTGCCTATGCTAGTTACATTAATTCCTCTGTTTGATGAAAACTTAACCGTCAGTGCCTATTCACTTTTTACCCAGAAGCACAATTACCTGCTTCATCCGAGTTATCTTGGCACCGGTCAGAACGATGGTGCTTCCCGGATCGAAGGACTTGAAGTGATGGAAGCGATGGGCATCGAAACACTCTCCCCTTCTCATCAGGTCTTTGTGTCTGTTGGAAATATCTCGATCTTCTCGGATATCCCGGGACAGTGCAGCGCGCCGCATGACCGTCTTATCCTGCTGATCGACAATTCCATTCCGCCGATCGAGATGTATTTAAACCGCTTAAAGGAATTAAAATCCATGGGTTATCATCTGGCGATCCGAAATCTTCCGGTTTCCAGCTATGAAGCCTACGCTCCGGTTTTTGCCCTGATAGACTATATTCTGATTGATTCCAGAAAGGTAGATATTCCACGGGTAAAGATCTATTTCCAGAAGCTCTATCCTCATATCAAACTGGCAGCTTCCAATATCAAGACTATGGAAGATTTTAAGAAGCTGAAAGAGGATAACAGCTGTACCCTGTTTGAGGGCAAGTTCTTCCGTCTTCCCATCGCGCAGGGTTCTACAACCGAAGTTGCGCCTTTGAAGATCAATTACATCGAATTGATGAACCTGGTCAATTCAGACGACTTTGATCTGACAAAAGCAGCTGATATCATCGGACGTGATACCGCTCTTACCATCCTTTTATTACAGATGGTCAACAAAATGGCTGTCAATTCCGAGATCACCTCCATCCGTCATGCCGCTGCCATGCTCGGACAGAAAGAATTAAAACGCTGGATCAACACCGCAGTTGTCAATGAATTGTGTTCAGACAAGCCAAGTGAGATCACAAGACTTTCCCTGCTCCGTGCCAAATTTGCAGAAAATCTTGCATCTTCCTTTGAGCTTGCAGGAAAATCTTCCGAACTGTTCCTAATGGGATTGTTCTCTGTTCTGGATCTCATTCTTGACAAGCCAATGGACGAAGCGTTAAAACTGGTAAAAGTCTCACATGAGATTGAAGATGCCCTGCTCTCACAGAAAGGTGCATTAGCCGATGTGATGGAATTTATCACTCAGTATGAAGCTGCAAACTGGCAGGAAGTTTCCCGCCTGATCGTATTGAAAAATCTGGATATGGACCGCATCTATGATGCCTATATGGAGTCTCTGAAATGGTACCGCGAACTGGTTTCCATTCAGGCATAAGACCCAGGCAAATGAGGAACTGCCCAAAGTGCAGTTCCTCATTTTTTTGCGTTTTTCTTGATGACCTTTAATCTTGTAAATTCTTCCCGTTCTTTTTCTTCGAGATATTCCTGGATCTCTTTCGCCAGTGATTCGTACTTCGGGATCGTGATATTCTGCAGTGCGTTGGCACGTTTCTGCGTCTTTTTGATGCTGGTGGCAAGCCGGTATGCAGAATTTTCAATCTCTGCCAGCCGGATCGTCAGCTCCTTAACCTTTTCAAACTGCTGACATGCCTCATCTAAGGACATTCTGGTGTGATAAAACGAATATGCCGGTTTGTGCTCCCTTTTCTCATAGGAAACCTTCGGGATCTCCGTTCCCATGACACTGCGCCGTTTGACCTGAATGGAGTCTTCGACAGGAACGGCAAGTGAGATCTGTTCCACCTCATGGATCCCCATCTGGATATTTGCCTTTTGCAGTGCGAGGTATGCCGTCTGGAAGGTACTGTCGATCTCAGTCTGGATGTCCGCCGCCTCGGAAATCAGTTCCATCAGTTCCCGGATCAGAATATTTCGTTTTTTATCCATCAGCTCAAATCCCTGTCTGGACAATGCCAGAGAATTTTTTGCTAAGATCAGATTCCCTTTGGTCGGAAATGTATTCGGATCCATTCGTCATCCCCCCTTTGTCCTAAGATCCTGCTTCCTGTCTGATCGCATATTTTTCCAGTATCTTCGTATCGATGCGGTCTAATTCCTCTCTTGGCAGCATAGAAAGCAGTTTCCATCCAATATCCAAAGTTTCCTCAATGCTCCTGTTTTCATCCGGTGCCTGCCCGACAAACTCCTGCTCAAATGCCGTTCCAAATGCCAGATATTTCTTATCGGTATCCGACAGCTCATCCTCTCCGATGACACTCGCAAGGTCTCTTGCCTCTCCTACTTTGGCATAGGAAGAAAACAGCTGATTTGCCACATCCTGGTGATCCTCTCTCGTATATTTTGCACCGATGCCGTCTTTCATCAGACGTGACAGGGATGGCAGGACATTGATCGGCGGATAGATATTTTTCTGGTGCAGGGCACGCTCCAATACGATCTGTCCCTCCGTGATATAACCGGTCAGATCCGGGATCGGATGTGTGATATCATCGTTTGGCATCGTAAGGATCGGAATCTGTGTCACGGAACCACTCGATCCCTTTACAATCCCGGCTCTCTCATAGAGTGCCGCAAACTCGCTGTAGAGGTAGCCCGGATATCCTTTTCGGCTTGGGATCTCTCCCTTTAATGAGGATACCTCACGCATTGCCTCTGCAAAAGATGTCATATCCGTTAAGATGACAAGGATGTGCATATTTTTTTCAAATGCCAGATATTCCGCCGCGGTAAGTGCCACCTTTGGAGTGATCAGTCGTTCCACGACCGGGTCGTTGGAGAGATTTAAAAACATGACCACATGGGAACTTGCGCCACACTCTTCAAATCTGCGCCGGAAAAATTCTGCCACATCATATTTGACACCCATTGCTGCAAAGACAACGGCAAATTTTTCCTCTTCCCCATCTGTGCCTCCCAGACTCGCCTGTTCCACGATCTGGGCAGCCAGTTCATCATGTGGTAAACCGTTACCGGAAAAGATCGGCAGCTTCTGTCCACGGATCAGTGTCGTCAGCCCATCAATCGCAGAGATACCGGTACGGATATAATTTCGCGGATATTCCCTGCTGCACGGATTCATCGGCTGTCCGTTGACATCCCGCATCACTTCTGCACGGACTTTTCCCAGTCCGTCGATCGGCTGTCCGATCCCATTAAAGGTTCTTCCAAGCAGATCCTCAGAAAGTGCGATCTCCATCGGATGTCCTGTAAATGTGGTACGCGTATTTAAAAGTGACATCTCCGCGGTGCTCTCAAAGACCTGTATCACGGCTTTGTCTTCATTGATCTCCACGACACGCCCCAGTTTCTTTCTGCCCTGCGTGTCAAAGGAAACGATCTCATCGTAAAAAGCTCCTTTTACCCCTTCCATTGCGATCAGCGGTCCATTGATGCTGTCCAGACCCAAATATTCAATCGACATGTTTCTCCCTCCCTTCTGCCATCAGGCGTTTGTCTGCATGATATGCTGATAAAATTCTTCTATCATCCGGTCATACTCGTCAAAACGTTCCAGTTCCTGATTTGGCACATCATATTTGATGGCGATCAGCTTTTCAAACACATCACTCTCACGCAAAAGTGCCATCGGCATATTTAATGCGACAAGCTCCCTGCACCTGCGGTATAAATGTAAGATTACTTCCATCATCCTAAGCTGCTTTGCCATCGGAACAAACGTATCCTCTTTATGGAACGCATTTTGCTGCAAAAATCCCAGCCGGATGACTCTTGCAATCTCTAAGATCAGTTTCTGGTCGTCCGGCAGCACGTCGCTTCCGATCAGCTTGACGATCTCATTCAGCCGGTTTTCCGTGGTCAGGATATTTAGGATCTCGTTTCTACAGGTGACAAATTTTTCCCCGACATGCTCCTGATACCAGGGACTTAGGTCTCCCACATATTCGGAATAACTGGTCAGCCAGTTAATGGCAGGATAATGCCTTGCATACGCAAGTGATTTGTCCAGTGCCAGAAAACAGCGCACAAAACGCTTCGTATTCTGTGTGACCGGCTCGGAGAAATCACCGCCCTGTGGCGATACCGCGCCGATGATCGTGACACTTCCATCTGTTCCATTGCAGTTTTCCACATAACCTGCACGCTCATAAAACGCAGACAGACGGGATGCCAGATATGCCGGGAAGCCTTCCTCTGCCGGCATCTCTTCAAGTCTGCCAGACAACTCACGGAGTGCCTCTGCCCAGCGCGAAGTTGAATCTGCCATGATCGCAACATGATAGCCCATATCCCTATAATACTCTGCAAGTGTGATCCCGGTATAAATGCTTGCCTCTCTGGCGGCGACCGGCATGTTGGAGGTGTTTGCGATCAGGGTCGTCCGGTCCATCAGAAGATTTCCTGTTTTCGGGTCCTCCAACTCTCCAAACTCTTCCAAAACATTGGTCATCTCATTGCCACGTTCCCCGCATCCGATGTAGATGATGGTATCAGCATCACACCATTTTGCAAGCTGGTGCTGTGTCATCGTCTTACCGGTTCCAAATCCTCCCGGGAGTGCCGCCGTTCCTCCCTTTGCGATTGGGAACAGAGTATCTAAGATCCGCTGTCCGGTTACCAGTGGACGGTCTGCAGGGAACCGTTTTTGGATCGGGCGCGGTGTCCGGATCGGCCATTTCTGGACCATGGTCAGAGAACGCATCTGCCCGTCTGCCAGACGGATCTGCACCAGTTCCTCATCGATCGTATATGCGCCGTCCGGTTTTACGGAAATGATCTCTCCCTCAACTCCCGGCGGTACCATCACTTTATGCACAATAGATTTTGTCTCCGGCACTTCTGCAAGGATCGTCCCGGATGAAACCTGCTGTCCGGCCGTTACCACAAGATGTGTCTCCCATTTTTTCTCCCGGTCAAGCAGGCTTACCGCTGCCCCTTTCGGGATAAAAACTCCATAGGACTCTGCGATCGCCTCAAGTGGTCTTTCAATGCCATCAAAGATATTGTTTAAAATGCCCGGTGCAAGTGTAACAGTGATCGGTCCACCTGTTCCCTCTACCAGTTCTCCCGGCATCAGACCGGAGGTCTCCTCGTAGACCTGCACCGTCGTCTTTTCTTTGGTAAGGGCAATGACCTCTCCCACCAGCTTTTTTTTGCCCACATAGACCATCTCATTCATGGCAAATCCCAGATTGCCCAGGATTGTGATGACCGGTCCGTTGATCCCATAAATTTTTCCTGTTACACCCATATCGATACGCTCCTGCCTGATTTTGTGTGCTAAAACACATCTCCTATAGCTCGTACTGCTCTCTTAATTCCTGTAACCTGCTGCCAAACGACTCATCCAACAGAATATTCTTCTCTTTGATGACCGCACAGATCCCGCCTTTTAATTCTTCACCGATCAAAATCTGCTGCCTCGTTTTCTGTTCCAGCCGCTCCTTTTTCTCCCGATCGGACGGCGAAAGGTAAATCTGTACCCCGGCGGTCTCTGCCAGTGCTACTGCCTTTTGCACCATTTTCTCCAGCTGATCTTCATACGCATCCGTATGGCGGTATTCCTCTAATCTTCGCTCCACCGCAGCAAAAAGTTCCTGTTTTTTTTCTTCCACTGCGTTGTGATATGCCTGTTTCTGCTGCATGATCTCTTCCTGAACAATACGGTTTGCCTCACGTTTTAATGACGTCTCACGCTGCCTTTTCTTCTCCTGCCAGTCCTTTTTCTTTTCTGCCTCATAATCTGTCATTGCACGCTGATAGATCTGCTTCTGCTCGTCTAAGATCGCTTCGCTCTGTATATTTGCAGCATCCATCGCCGCCCTGTAAAAAATATCCAGTTTTTCTCTGATCTCCACTGCGATCACCATGCCTTTCCCTATAATTGCAGACCGATCGCCTCTTTGACATAGTCTGTAATAAAGTGGCTTCCACGTCCGGTTCCATGACGGTCCGGGATTTCCACAAACAGAGGGAACCGGTAATTCATCTTGACCGCTCCCACCAGATCCGGGTAATCCCTGCCAAATTTCTCCGTCAGCAATACGATGCCGATCTTAGGATCCGAAAGAACCCTCTCGATCTGCTCTTTTAATTCCTCTCTCTCATGGACAACGACTCCCTCTACCCCCGCCAGCCGCATCCCGGTATAGGTATCGACATTGTCACTAATCAGAAACATTTTCATTGTTTCACGACCTCTCTATCCCAGAATGGAAAATGAAATCAACAGTCCGTAAAGCGCGATGGATTCTGCCAACGCCACAAAGATCAATGCTTTACCCATGATACTGGAATCCTCGCTTAATGCTCCGATCGCTGCAGATGCCGCACTTGCAACGGCAACACCCGCACCGATACAGGAAAGTCCGGTGGAAAGGGCTGCTGCCATATATCTCCATCCATCTGTTGCCGCAGCACTCTCCTGTGCACCATAAATGTGCCCGCTGAATAATAACAGGTCGGCTGTCACAAGTGTTCCAAAGAACAGTAAAATGTTGACACCGAGTGCCGCCTTAAAGCTTCTCTTTTTCTTCTGACTAAGCAGATACCCTCCAAATGGGATCACCATACTGAAAATCAGAATCGCTACTAAAATAATCTTTGTCATACCTTATCTCCTCCTGCCTTTTTTTCAAAAAAGGAATGGAACGGACGTCCCGAACCTTTATAAAACCTGCTGAACATCTCATAATATTCCAGACGTAATACCTGGATGCCTACGACAAGTCCCTCTAACCCTGTGACTAAAATATTTCCCAAAATGACAACCAGATAATTCGGGCTGCCGCTCTCATAACCTGCAAGTGTCATTACAACTCCCATCATTCCGGCATGGCTCAATGCAAACGCTCCTACACGGACAAATGAAATGCTGTTGGTCGCATAGCTTAATACGACGTCAAATAATTCCACGAATGCCTCCACAAAAAACATTCCCTTGCTTCCCTCCGGGAAAATCTGTTTTTTGTGTTCCAAAAGATTGGACAATGGCTCTTTTAACATAATGGCAAGCAATGGCAGTCCGATCGCAGCCAGTAAGATCCCGGTTGCCGGAAGTGCATGTCCGGTTGCATACAAAACGATGCAGAGCACCGCACAGCCATAACACACGATCCCTGACACACCACTCGGGCTAAAGAGCAGCCTGCCGACATCCCCTGCCCGGATCGCATTTGCCATATTGATGATCATTGCAATCAGGATCAGTGCCATACCAAATCCGATCGCCAGCATCAGCGTGTGCATAATGTTGTCCATCGGCCGCATCCAGAGTGGTTTTAACCATTCTTCAAATCCGAACACACTGCCGTAACAGAACCCGAATACCGTCGACCAGACACCTGCTACTGCAACAATGGCGGCAAGGTTCATCCTTTTAAACTTATAAAGCAGCGCTCCACCGATCACCAGACATAATCCCTGTCCCACGTCTCCAAACATGATGCCAAACATCAATGTATAGGTCAGTGCAATAAATATGGTCGGGTCCATCTCATTGTAAGCAGGAAGCCCGTACATCTCGACAAACATTTCGAACGGTTTGAAGATCTGTGGATTTTTCAGTTTCGTCGGCGGCTCTGCCGATGTCTCTTCTGCCCGTTCCTCGATCATATGGATGTTATCGTCTCCTGCGATCTCCTGCTCCAGTCGTTTCGCATCGGAAGCGGTCATCCAGCCGTAGAGGATATAAAACTCGCTCGTCTTACTGCCGTCAAATTTAGGCTTTGTGCAGACCGCCAGTTTTCGGATATCAAACCGTTCACAATAATTTTTCAGGGAAAAATACGCATTGGTCAGCTGCGTTCCATGCCGCTCCAACATCTCCCGAAGCTGATTTTTTAATGTCGTCTCTTCTCTCTGATAGCCTTCTACCTGCTCCTGCAATTCCAGGTAAGCGGCATCCGGTGTCCCCTCGACCGTATCTGGCACATAGATCCTCTCATAATGAAAAGACAGGCACACGGCATCCACTTCTGCCACATAGATCTTTGGCACGAAATACGCTCCCCAGACATAGTTTTCATCACTGTAACACTCATAGAACAGGATATGGTCCGTGTCATGGATATAGCGTTCCAGTTTCTGATAATGCTCCCTTGCGATCCTTCCAAACCGGTATGCAATAAACTGGAATTGCAATATTTTCTTAAATTCATAATCCAGTTTCCGGAACGGCTCGATCTCTTCCATTAATTTTTCTGCCTGTAACCGTTCTTTTTTCAGTTTCTGGCTGCGCTCTATGATCTCACTCGTAAGCTGATAGACACTCTGCACGACTGCCTCCGCCTCCTGCGGCTCTAACCTTTCTTTCGGAAGCTGATCTTCGTTTCCATATTCTTCCCACAACTGTTTTGCTTTTGCATAGGTGTCCTTATATAGATTTGTCTCCACAAACGGTCTGACGTTACTTAAATGACTAAGCGTTGTGATCGCATTTTCAAAATGTATCTCATAATGACTCAGATACTTATCCATCGCCCGGTCAATGTCCGCCTTGGGTCCCGTGATGTGAAGCAGTTTCATTTTTTCTACCACAATAAAAACCCTCCATTACATTGCAAATACCATTTTCCTGATGTCCCCCGGTAATAGCTGATAACGTATTCCCTCTAAAATAGAAGTGAGATGATCGATCTCCTGCTCCTTATCGTATAAATATTTAAAAACCGGAGCCAGTGACATCGGATACTTTTTACATAATTCAGCGTATGCCTTCTCAAGTGCATGTCGCCCGGATTCCTCTTTGATCCCGGAAAATGTCTCCATGTCATCGGTCTCTGTCATCTTTCTTAATTCATCCTTTTTCATATGACAGGTGATCGGGATCAGATGGGATGCAAGTTCCGTCCCGTTCATTCCGTAAAACCGCTTTAAACGATAGATCCACATCCGGTTCTGCCAGTCGATCTCCGTTCCAAGCAGTTTGTCATACAGATTGCGTGTCAGCGGATCTCTCAGCTTTTCTTTTTTCTTCCACGCGGTCTTATAATAATAAATGTCCAGTGTGACCGCCGCATCCGCATACACGATCATCTCCTGCTCCGCCATATGACGGAGCAGCCTTTCATATGCAGTACCGGAAACCGCCGCGATCAGTTCCTCCATACTGCGCGCAGCAGCTGCCCTTCTCACATCAAACCCTGCATATTCTTCCAGAAAGGAGACATCGATCGCAGTCTCTGCGCGCTCCCCACTCAATGCGTATTTCAGGCACTCTTTTAACCCGTCGATCTCATATCGGAAAAAGATCAGTTCCATTCCCGCTCTCTGTTCCCCATGTGCAAACTGATATAACTTTTTATAATCTGCATACAGTGATGCCCGGATCACGGTCTCGACCTGTCCCCTGTGCGCGATCTCATCCCGCGCTGCAAATATCGGAGCGTATCCATAGGATTCTTTTAAAAATCCCAAAAAAGCATCCACTGTCTCATACTCCATCAATCTGGCATAATCCGCATTCTTCAGCAGTCTGCCCGACATGGCTTTCGTCTTTGTCACAAGTCCGCTATACTCCAACAAGTTATCTGACATAGCTTCTCCATTCCGGGGCATCCAATGATCCCCCTGTCTGTCATGATTCCTGTATCAATTTCTGAAACAGTGCTTCCACGCACTGCTCCTTCGTCTGCTCAAACTGCTCTTCTAACTGCTGTATTGCCTGTTCTCCCTCTGCCCTGCGCTTTGCGGCTGCCTCACGGCTCTGACCAAGCAATGTAAGGCGTGTCTTCTCCTCCCACGCCGCTGCCTCTTTTGCATAACGCTCGTCTAATTCCCTCTGGTCAAATGCAAGCTGGGACTGCATTGCCTCCTTTGCCGCTTTCGCTTCGTCAATCATACCCTGGGCTTTTTCCTCGATCTCATTTAGCTTCGTAATAACTTCATTCATAGAAAGTTCCCCATTTCTGTCTCTGTTTTATGGATGGTATCTTTCATTGCATATACACATTATATCTCTTTTCCTAATAGTCTGTCTAGTTTCTTTCTCTATCTCTTTTTGTCGAATTTTTCCCGGTTATTTAAAATAAAGTGTGCGCATGTCGCACACTTTCGCGCGCGAGCGGTATGCAAAGCATAAACTTCTTCTCCGCGAGCTGCGCATCTTGGCAAGCTTACTTGCTTTTGCTGTATAGGGAATTGCAAAGGAATTTCCTATACAGCAAAAAAACAAGAGCCTTTTGGGCTCTTGCTAAAATCAATTTATTTCTAGGCTTCTGCGCTTCTTTGAATTCTGCTGGTAATTTCTCTGACCTCTGCCATAATTGCCGCATACATTTCACTCTCAAGACCTACTGGCGACATGTGCGGGCACTCCTGTTTCATACGATATGCCTGCCTGAGTAATCCACGTTTTACTTCTTCAAGTTCCAATAGCTGTTCCCTGCTCATAACCATTCTCCTACTCATTTTTTAGGTTGCTGTCTATCGCTATATGCTGTAGCAACACCTCAACTATCATAGCACATCTGGTGGATTATGAGGCAAAAAGTTGTTCGGCAATTTTACTAAAGTTTAAGAGGACTTTTTATGATTCTGCCTATTTACAAAATGCTTTTTATCACTTTTTTACAATGCCATTAACGTTTGAATCGCTTCTTTTTTAACAATACAACGACCGTGTTCGACAATATATGCAATCTGGCTCTCTTTCGAGATATGTCCCTCGTCGTATTCTACAGCGGCAAATGCAAACGCACGCATCTCATCTTTTTCAAAACCTTTAAAATCCAGTAATAAGAAGTAATCATCATCCAGCTGGTACAGCCCGCTGGCAGGCATACGCTCCCCGAAGCATGCCTGACACATCTGTGTCATGGCTTCTATTTCATGGAACATCAGTACGCAGCGCATCGGGCTTTCTTTTCCTTTTGTAGACTTTCCTTCGGTCTTCTCTTTCTGTTCGGTCTTTTGTTCTTTCTGTTCCAGATAAGAATCTAAAATGTTCTGCTTTTCTTCTTTGCTCATGCCTTTAAATTCTTCGATCCGGTCCGGTGTCATATGATCCATCAGCTGATTGATCGCCTGCATCAGATCTTTGAAGTTCATCTCCGAGTCGCCACCGAATGTGATCGCCATACTGTGATCGGAGAGAAGCTCTGCTTTTACCATTGGTGAAATGTTATCGAGATTGATGTTCTCCTGCTCCTCGATCAGTTTTAGGAGCAGCCGCATGAACTGTTGTGTCTCATCCCCGTTGCCGATGATCTCTTCAATATCGAATCCCATCTCTTTGATTTCTTCTTCTGTCAACGCACAGCGTATTTTATTTTCTCCTAAACGCTTAATCTCCATATTATTCTTCCTCATTTCTGCGCTGTTCTTCCGCCGCTCCTGCAACAGCCATTTCTTTTTCGTGCTGCTTTAATTTGAGCTTGTTCTCATACATTTCCTGATCTGCCCTGCGGAATACCATCTGGAAATTCTTATCCTCTTTCGGACGATAGTTTGCAATTCCGATGGCAATCTCCACCTTCTGCTCGTACTTGGTATTGTTCTTATTAAATCTATTCATCTCATCGGAAAAGATTTCTAAAAATTCTTCCCATCGTTTGCTGTCTTCCTCGTTCAGCAGGGTTGCAAACTCATCTCCACCGATCCGGTAGATGGTGCTGTTTTTAAACGTATTCTTGATGATGGATGCAGAATCCCGGATCAGCATATCTCCGAATTCATGTCCAAAATTATCATTCATTTTCTTTAAATTATTGATATCCATAACAACCACGGCAAATGATGCGTTACCGGATTCGATCTGATCTTCCATCTCGGAAACCACGTCTTTGTATGCGATCTTATTCATTGTTCCTGTCATCGCATCCGTATAGGCAAGCTCATTGATATAATCAATATGTTTTTTCAGGCTGTGAACCGTCTGTTCAAAACTCCTTGCCAGCATTCCGACTTCATCATTTGATGTACAGTCTATGTCAACGGTCAGATCTCCATCTGCAACCATTTTAGCTGCACTGGTCAGTTCTTTCAGTGGCTGTGTGATCTTCTTGGTCATCTGGATCGTCAGCAAAGTCGTTACAATAATCACAACTGCCAGAAATGCCATAGACTGCTTCATTAGTTTAGTGCGTGCTGCGTTGATCTCCCTGGTCGGTGCGGTCAATACCAGACACATTCCGTTCCGGAGTGAATGGAATGCCATTTTCTTTTTTTCGTTATTCCATTTATAGTCGTACAGCTTGTCACCCTCTTCGTTATTATTTAAAAAGCCTAAGATTCGGCGCATTGTACCGTGAACTTCCACTTCCCTGATCCCATCCGGGTAGTCTCTGTGATAATATAGGTTTCGCTCGGCATCGGCAAGAAATGCGTATCCCGTGTCATAGATCTGGATCGTATCGATATAGTTTGTGAAACTCTCCATACTGATATCCATACCGATCACACCGATCACTTCACTGCCCTTGTGTAACGGAACCATATAGGATACGACCTTCTGTCCGTCTGCAATACTGCTGTGAGGGGCATACCAGTAAGCGGTGTCCTGCGTTACGATCGCATCATACCACGCGGCATCCTCTCCGTCCTTTTCCTGATATTCTTCAAGGCTTACTGCCTTTCCCTCTTCAAAGGTATCCTCTCCGTCTTTTCTGACAAGCAAAAATCCCTTGGAGGAAGATGCGTATAACGGATCCAGGCACATATAAACAGATGTGGTTCCACTGGTATTCTCTGCAACATTGTACGCAAGTTCTCTTGTCTTTTTCATATATAGCATCGTATAGATCTGCTGCGTACTCGTATCGCTGATCGTAAACATCTGCTCCTGCGCATAGCGCTGCATCGTATCCACTGCCTGCTCTGCTGAAAGCAGCATTGTATCAAGCTCACCAGCGCGCTCGGCACACATAGAATTCATAATCTGGATTGAATCATCTTCTGCTAACGCTCCTGCGTTCACAATTCCGACTCCGACAAGTGTGATGGCGGATAATAATACACAGGCTATCATCAGAACCAAAAATTTTGTTCTTATCGATTTCATTGCCATCCCCCTTTTATTTGTTACCATCTATTATAAGATTTCTGTAGAAAATTGTCAAAAAAAAGTACCCGATTCGACAAAAAATCTCCGTCAAATCGGGTAACTTTATTTATTCTTCGCTTACAGTCTCAATTTCAAGTCCAAGTTCTTCCAGCTGCTTGTCATCTACAATGCCAGGTGCCTGTGTCATCAGACAGGATGCATCCTTTACCTTCGGGAATGCAATGACATCACGGATGGAATCTGCATGTACCATGTGCATCACAAGACGATCCAGTCCATATGCCAGTCCTGCGTGAGGCGGAACTCCATATTTGAATGCGTCCAGAAGGAAACCGAACTGCTCATGTGCACGCTCTTTGGTGAAGCCTAATACTTCAAACATCTTCTCCTGAATGTCGTCCTGATGGATACGGACAGAACCACCGCCAAGCTCGGTACCGTTTAATACAATATCGTATGCTTTTGCTCTGACGCAGCCCGGATTACTGTCGATCTTATCCCAGTCCTCTTCCATCGGCATGGTAAACGGATGGTGCATTGCCATGAAACGGTTCTCTTCACCGGACCACTCTAACAGTGGGAACTCGGTTACCCAGAGGAAATTGTACTGGTTGGGATCTAACAGATCCAATTCTTTGGCAAGCTCCAGACGGAGTGCGCCCAATACGTTCCAGACGATCTTATTTTTATCAGCTGCAAAGAGAAGCAGGTCGCCCGGCTCGCCTTCCATTGCTCCAACTAATGCAGATAACTCTTCTTCTGTCATAAATTTGGCAAAAGAAGATTTGTAGGTGCCGTCTTCATTGACTGCCAGATAGGCAAGTCCTTTTGCACCATATCCTTTGGCAAACTCAACTAATTTATCGATCTTTTTACGTGGCATGCCTGCCTGACCTTTGGCATTGATACCGCGGACAGAACCGCCGTTTTCGAGTGCTCCGGTAAATACGGAGAAACCACATCCGGCTACGGTCTCTGATACATCGACTAATTCCATGCCAAAACGGGTATCCGGCTTATCTGAACCAAAACGATCCATTGCCTCCTGCCATGGCATACGCTGTAACGGAAGTTTTACCTCCACGCCGATCGCTTCTTTGAAAATGTACTGTAACAGGCGCTCATTGACATCCAGTACATCCTCTACATCTACAAAGGAAAGCTCCATATCCGCCTGTGTGAACTCCGGCTGACGGTCTGCACGTAAATCCTCATCACGGAAGCATCTTGCGATCTGGAAATAACGGTCATAACCGGAACACATCAATAACTGTTTATATAACTGTGGAGACTGTGGCAGTGCATAGAAATGCCCCGGATGCACACGGCTTGGTACCAGGTAATCTCTTGCTCCCTCCGGTGTTGATTTACATAACATCGGGGTCTCAATCTCAAGGAATCCTTCTTTACGCATAAACTCGCGCATCAGATAAGCCACTTTGCTGCGGAGCATTAAGTTTTTCTGGATATCCGGTCTTCTTAAATCAAGATAACGGTATTTTAAACGGACCTCATCCTTGGTCTGGCTGTTTTCCTCGATCTGGAAAGGCGGTGTCTCAGACTCAGATAAGATACGGATATCATTTGCGACCACTTCAATATCACCGGTCTTTAAGTTTTCGTTGACTGCTGCGGAACGTTTCTGCACGGTTCCTGTTACTGCGATCACATACTCACTTCTTAAGCTCTCTGCTTTCTGATAGCCCTCTGCTCCAACTGTTTCCTCATTAAATACAAGCTGCAAGATCCCGGAACGGTCTCTTAGATCGATAAAGATAAGACTTCCTAAATTTCTTCTTTTCTGTACCCATCCCATGACGGTGACAGTCTCACCGATATTCTGATTTGAGACTTCTGTACATCTATGACTTCTGTGCAAGCCTCTCATTGACTCTGCCATAACTTTTATCCTCTCTTCTATTAGTTGTTAAAAAATTCCACGATGTCTTTGTAACCTTCTGCGGTCAGTTTCTCTTTCTGGAATTTTTTATTCTTGTTCATACGCACAACAAGTACCTGTTTTCCTGCGGTACGCTCCTGCTGTGCCTTTTTGATGACCTCGCCAAGTTTTTCGGTCGGATATCCTTTTTCTACCAGATATGCTACCTTTGGGCGCTGCATCGGAACGGTAAATCCGCTCTCCATCAGTAACAGGATAATACGCTCAAATCCGATGGAGAAACCACACGCCGGCACATCCTGTCCGGTAAATCTGCCTACCATCTTGTCGTAACGTCCACCGCCGCCGCAGGCTGCGCCAAGCTCCGGCATGGAGATTTCAAAAATAGTTCCGGTATAGTAGCTCATACCACGTACTAAGGTCGGGTCAAATACCATCTCAAAGGATGCAGTCTTTGCTGCTTCCACACTGTCTATGATCTCAAGCAGATTCTTCTCTACTTCTTCCTCTAAATAGCCCTCAAGCGTTCTCGCAAGGTATTTTAAACCGTTGTCTGCATTTTTTACGCCCTCGAAAAGAGCCATGTATTTGTCAACGGACTCTTTGGCGTAGCCTTCTTCCTCCAGCTCTCTTGCCACTCCGTCGGCACCGATCTTGTCCATCTTGTCTAAAATGATAAATACGGTATCAAAATCTTCCTCTGCAAAGCCGCTGTATGCTGCCATCGCTTTTAAGATACGACGCTCATTGATGCGGATCTCGAAATTCTTAAATCCAAGTCTTCCGATCGTTGTGGTAGTTGCCAGGATCAGTTCGATCTCTGCCAGATTGCTCGGCTCACCGATGATATCAATATCGCACTGCATGAACTGACGATAACGTCCACGCTGTGGTCTGTCCGCTCTCCATACACTTCCCATCTGAAGTGCCTTAAACGGGGACGGAAGATCATTTGCATTGTTGGAATAAAAACGGACCAGCGGTACCGTCAGATCGTAACGCATACCGAAATCCACCAGATCACTCTCGCTCTTTGCCTCATCGATCTTTAATTTTTCTCCACGTTTCATTACTTTAAAGATCAGTTTTTCGTTTTCTCCGCCCTGCTTGCTGCTTAAATTTGCAATGTTTTCCATACAGGGTGTCTCAATCGGAGTAAACCCGAAGCTGCGATACGTTTCCTTGATGACCTGCTGCACATAGTCCCTGATCTGCATCTCCTCCGGTAAAATATCTTTCATGCCGTTGACCGGCTTTTTACTTAATGCCATGCAATTTCCTCCATCCTCGTTGTCTGCTACTGCTTTTCCGAATAGATTCTATTATATTTTTGCTGATTGGATATGTCAAGGGCTCTTTCCGTTTCCACGATGCTATGTAACGCTTTAAGAAGAACTTAGGATTTCCGGTCGATCATCCCATCTTTTAGATTTTAATAGAATAGGCAGCTGTTTCTTAGCTGCCTACCCCCTACGACCCGGACGGTATCCTCACAATCATTCTCTCTCCATCCCATTCCACCAGTGTTAAGACCGGGATATGTTTTTTGCGAAGCTGATGCACGATCGGATAGGTAGAAAAAACATCTCCCTGCACATAAACGGCTTCCGGTTTTTCTTTTAAAACCTGTTTTACCTGTTCTTTGATAAGGCTCTTCCACTGCTGCTTTTCCATTGCAACTTCTCCGTAAATTCCCTGCATTGTGAGCTCCGGGAGTTCCGATAATGCACAGTGTAAGATGCGGGCATGCTCCATGCCAGGCAGTTTCTGCAAAAGCTTATCTACTTCTTTTCCACCACCAAGATTTACGATCACCGGCTCTTCTTTAAAGCAGGATAAACTGATCTTGCATGCTGCCACAGCATCTTCTAATGTGCCGGCCGTCATAAGAAATCCTCCCTTGTGACAGAAGCCTGCACTGGAAAGTCCTGTTGTCTGCACCAGTTCTTCGTTTTCCAGCCCCAGCCACTTTTCCGGGAAGCTGCATTTATAATTCATGGAATACTCCCGTTTTTGCGGCTGGATGCAGTATCCGCCCCGGTTGGACGGGAATATCACAAATGCGATATCAGTCTCTGAAAGTCTCTTCTGACACGGGATAAATTCCGGAAGAACCAGTATTTTTCCCTCGTCCTCCGGTTTTCCCCCTGTACCAAGTGCCTTCTGCTGCGCCTCTAAAACTTCCTCGATCCGTTTATCTGCCCGCTCATTTCCAAGATACCGCTCGAATTTATTTTCGAGGATCATCCCGGCAACGCCGACAGCACGGAAAAAAGCATCGTCACTGCTGCCCGAAGCATCCCATGCCGGATTGAAATTTCCGATCAGCGTTGCAAGTTCATTTTTCTCCCCGGTGTTATCGTTGTTATCAAGTGGCTGCACGAATGCTTCATCAAAAGTCTGTGCGAGTTCCTCGCCCAAGATCCCTGCTCCCAGCTGTTCCCAGAGCAGTCCAAATGCTGCATACGGCACACCGTTTTCACGGATTCTGCTGTCTTTCTGATGATGGTCATACGCCCCGCGCCCAATGTCAAATACGATCCCGTCAAAATCCTCCAGAACCTTATTGCCGCGCGTAATTGAAATCTCCGGGTTTAAGTAGAGCAATAATGCGGAGGAAAAAACATCATCTGCGTGAAACTTGCCGCCGTGAGTAAATGCTTTTGCATCTTTTTTATTGATCTGTTGTAATAATGTATCGTTCATGGTAATGTCCTGTGTTTTCCTTTTTGCGTAATTTTTCCTTATTTTAGCACAGGTTTCCCAAATGCACCACCTCATCATAATACAAAGTTTCTGAAATTATTCCATGTATCCTGCCAATAATATATATGCAAATATATGATCCATCACTATAACCCCTTTTAGATAATTGTTTTCTTTTTTTCTTGTCAAAACAGGGATTTCATATATTTTTTCATTTGGGACATCATAAATACCAACAATCTCATTTACCAGATACGCGTGTTTTCTTATCCTGTTATTTATCAGGATTAAATCTGTATATATATCCTTTTTCTCAGCACAATTTTCCCCTAATACAAAAGCCGGATTATATACATACCATTCATCATTCTGTATCATGACTACTTTTTGATAGAAACAGTCTGTATGCACTTCATCATCCGATAATGGATTTTTTACAATTGCCTTGATATCTTCCATCTGCAAGGCACAATTATATTTTCCAATTTTCACAATCAAAAAAGTTTTCATCGCTTCTAAGCATCTCCTGACACTATTTTATTTGTTTGCTTTTCTGCTCGATAAAGTTTTGTAAAACACTAACAGTTCCATCTACTCCAAGTACACTGCTGTTGACGCACAGATCATAATTTTTTGCATCTCCCCATTTCTGATTTGTATAATAATTATAAAATTGTGCCCTGTTTTTGTCTGCCTTTGCAATCAGCTGCTTTGCTTTTTCTGCAGAAACGGATTCTAACTTCATAATCCGTTCCACCCTCTTTTCAATATCTGCACAAATGAAAAAGCGAAATATGTTCGGCGCATCCTTTAGAATACAATCGGCACCTCTTCCAATCAGGACGCATGACCCTTCTTTTGCAATTTTCTTTACAAGATTTACCTGTGACAGATGCACACGCACTTCCAGAGGTTGATTTGCACTCATAGAATTAGCAAACCCATAAGGATTCATAGCCAATGAATATAACAGACTATTCGTCGGCTTTTCATCATAAGCGGTAATCACTTCATCACAAATGCCGCTTTCCTTTGCCAGGCGTTCCAATATTTTTTTATCATAATATGGAATTTCCAAACGTTCTGCTAATTTTTCCCCAATTTCACGTCCACCACTTCCATATTCTCTTCCAATTGTAATCACTGTCGTATTCTTCATACCTCTGCTCCTTTCATTTTTTTGAGTTCATATATTACGAGTATCATTGCAAGTACAAATGCCATCGCATCTGCAACAGGTCCTGCCCAAAGTACACCTTCAAGCCCCATTACTCCTGACATAATAATAGCTAAGGGAATAAAAAATATAATTTGTCTTGCCAATGACAACACTGCTGACTTGATTGACCGCCCAATTGACTGTAAAAAAATACAGGTAACCGTATGTAAAGAACTGCAGATACATAACAATAAGAAGATACGAAAACATTTCTGCGCAAACTCATTATATAATCCTTCTTCTGCACCGAAAAGTGAAATGATAAGCATCGGCTTAATCTGAAAAATGAGTGTACAGATTACAGCAATCACAACCGCTGTGAGCATCGCTGTCTTATATGTTTTTTTCACTCGTCCGAATTTTCTTGCTCCATAATTATATCCGACGATCGGTTGTGCTCCTGATGCGACACCAATAATCAATGCCAATAAAATCGAATTCACTTTCATGGTAATTCCCATTGCCGTCAATGGAATTTCTGCTCCATAAATGCTATCTGCTCCATATTTTTTCATCAGATTATTCGCAACCGCAGAAACTGCAACAACCGTTGCCTGATTGATAAAGCTGGAAATTCCAAGCAGACAGATACTGCCACAGACACCTGCTTTCAATTTTAATGCCTCTTTATCCAGCGTAACAATCTTAAAACGTCTGAGGTAAAATATGGATATGACTGCAGAAACAAACTGCCCTATAATCGTTGCCCACGCTGCTCCTACCACACCAAGCTGTAATGGAAAAATAAAAATTGCATCCAAAATAATATTGAGAACACATCCTGAAAGCATAATTATCATTGCATATTTGGGACTTCCATCTGCACGAATAATCGAACTCATAACTGTGCAAAAAATCATAAATGGCAATCCGATAATAATTACTTTTCCATAGTCAAATGCGTATGGATAAATAATCTCTGTACATCCAAATACATAAAGCAGTGGCTTTAAAAAAAGCAGACAAATTACAAAGAAAACTACTGCTACAATTACAGAAAGCATAATGGCATTTCCAACACCCTTGTCTGCCATCTTCTTATTTCCTTCCCCCGATTTCAAACTGAGCCAGGCTGCACCACCATCTCCAATCATCATCGCAAGCGCAGCAGCTGTTATCGTAAGCGGAAAAACAACATTCGTTGCTCCGTTTCCAAGATACCCGACTCCTCTTCCTATAAAAATCTGATCCACCACATTGTATAATGCGTTAATCAAAAGTGAGATCACACACGGTATCGAATACTTCATTAGTAATTTTCCAATCGGCTGTGTTCCCAGTTCACTTTCCTGCTGTAAATCTTTCGTCATAATTGTTATCCTTTCTTATATATGTTTGCTAGCAAACTATTTAGGTAAAAAGCAGGAACTTATTCTTCCAAATTTAATCTGATTTTTTTGTAAACACGCTCAAAAGCTGCCAGATCTTCCATGGAAATACCTTTGATCATCTTTTCTTCCAGATCATCAATAAAACCTTTATTATTTTCATAATATGTACGCGCTTTTGGTCTTAATACAATTCTTTTCAAACGCTTATCCTCTGCTGATTCTTCTCTGACAATCAATCCTTTTTTTTCCATGGTCGCCAGCATTTTTGAAGCTGTAGCGCGATTAATGGATAATTGTTTCTCAATATCTTTCTGATAAACTTCCCTATCCTTCTGTTCATCTATAAAATTGATAATCCAAAAGTTCATAAATGTCAGATCAGAATACTCCTCCCTGCTCATCAGTTGATATATCTTTTTTTGTATCATATTGTCTATCATTTTTATTTTCAGACCAATTCTTTGATTCATTCGTTTTCTCCTTTAGTTTGCAAGCAAACTTATTATAGTCTTGTATCTTCAAAGTGTCAATACAAAAGTTTCTGCTTCCGCTCAATCATCTCATCAATCCTTGCAATGTAAGAAGCTACATCCTTGACATTCTCGCATCTTTCGATCCGATGAGTGCCGTCCGGATTTGGTTCTGTCCAGACACGTTTTGTCGAAGCTCCCGCTCCGCACGCCACGATGGTCTGTTTCTCTTCCATGATCAGGATATTATAGATACCTGCCTTGCCGTCTTTGGCATATCCCACATTTTCCAGATTGCCTGCCATGCTCTTCTGCCGGTACAGGTAATACGGGTGCAGCCCC
>JBNMKU010000016.1:0-35216 GCA_050874505.1 Roseburia sp.
GGGGTGTCCTTTCGTTAAAAAGACAGGACAAATCTTATTTTTCACAAGCGGCTTCATTAAAATGACGGATTTTTGAGACAAATAATAAGATTTATTTTTTTATCATGAAAGTGCAAAAATTTGAATTATGGAAATTATAAAAACTTTTCGCAAAATTTCGTAAAAGTCAATACCCCAATACTACCTAAATTTAATCGCCCAAAATTGTTAAATAAGACGAAAATGAAAAAGAAAGTGTAAAAAAACTTGTCTGAATTGACAAAGAACTATATGATAGAGATGGTACGAAAAAATACGAAAAAATGAGGAGGAGCGAGGTATGACAGAAACAGGATAGGGGTTATCAGCAAAAGATGTAGTGTGGATTGAAAAAAATATGGGGGAATTGGCGATGAAAAATCAGCGGATTTTGAAAAAGGCAGCGAAGAAAACAATCAGCTGGCTTTTAATTTTAGGAATGATGGTAACGTTACCACAGCTGCCCGTAGACATGGTTTATGCTGCGGAAGCAAACGAAGCAGCCATCGAAGCAGAGACGGAGACAGAGGAGACAGGACTTCTTGATACCGAGACAGAAACAGGACTTCAGGATACTGAAAATGATACCGAGACAGAAAACACAGCAGTGGAAGAGGAAGGGGCAAACGAGGAGACAGAAAATAAAGCTGCGGCAACTTCCACAAATTTAACCATTCATTTTAAAAATGAAAATAACTGGGATAAAGTATATGCCAAATTCGGAGCAGGCGACAGCTGGGATGCGATCGCAAACTATGAGTACTGCAAGAATACAGAATTTGGTGGTGTTGTAAATGCCAACAGCAAAAATGCCGGCTGGTACAGCTTTAAGGTTGTAAAAAGCGACACACTGGATATCAACGGATTATTTAACAGTGGCGCATGGGGAGCCGGAAAACAGACCGACAACTTCAAGGTAGAGATCACAGATGATACCATGGAAGTCTGGATCACAGGAAACACGGTAAGTGCCACCGCACCATCAGGATGGGTCGCAGGTGAGACGGCAACCGCACCGGTAGATCCGGCAACGTTATCTTCCGTAAAGAGCCCGGTTTTAAATGCAGATGGATCTGTTACCTTAAACTATGAGATCTCTGCCGACAAGCTTGGCACTTCCAAACTGTATCTGATGGGCAACCTGACAGACTGGAATACCGGCGCAGAGATGACAGATGAGGATAACGATGGCGTTTATTCCATCACGATCTCAGACAAGGCACCTGGTACATACGAATACAAATTCAAATACGGCGAGAACTGGGTGACCGATCCGGCAAACACAAAATTCAGCAATGGAAATAGCGTTGTTACCATTCCAGGACTTGGCGAGGATGGCATCGAGGCAGTAGTCGGAGAGAAAGCAACCCTTCCGGAAACATTAAAATTATATGCAGCAGACGGAACCGTTTCTGACGTAGCCGTTTCCTACAGCTTAAGCAGTGCAGTGGAAGGCGTGACCTTAAACGGAAACGAGCTTACCTTAAGCGATGCCGTGACAGCAACTTCTTTTGAGGTAACCGCAGCTTATCAGAGCTATACCAGCAAAGTGACCGTAAGCGTGGTTGCAGAGCAGTATCAGTATCACATTTATTATTACGCAGACAATCCGGATCGCGTGACAGCAGATTCTGCAGCACTGTGGCTGTACGGAAAAAATGTGGACGGAACTTTACATAATTTCACAGATGTAGAAGAAATCGACGGTTATACCTGGTTAAAAGCAACCTGGACCACAAGTTTATCAGAGATCAGCATCATTGCGCGTAATCCGGTCGACTGGAGCTGGCAGGCTGCAACTGTAAATTACAAGAACACACAGAAGGAAAAAGATGTCAATATCTATATCATTCACAATGATACGACAGCATATACGACAGCTCCGAATGTGGAAGAAGCCACACAGAAACATTATGTACTGGTAGAGTACAAACGTGCAGACAACGATTATGATGGCTGGAATATCTATACCTGGGACAACGGATATGATGATACCTACACCTTCGAGGATTGCAACGGAAGTAAGATCGCAGCAGTCCGTGTGGCGGCAAGCAAGGAAAACATTTCCTTCTGTATGCGCCACAGCACCGCAGAGAATGCCTGGGAGAGCAAGGACGGTGGTGACCACATGGTTACCATTACACCGGGACAGCGCATCACAAAAGTCCTGTTTGAAGAGGGCAAGGGAATCGTTTCCTATTACCCGGACAACATGGGCTATGAAATGAAAGACGGTAAAGTAAGCTTCTATTACCGTGATGATGAGAAATTCATCGAAAATAAAGCAGGCGATTACACCTCAGTCAAAGTGGTATTTGATGACAAAACTTATGATATGACCTACAATACCGCAGAGCAGAGATGGGAAAAGACAGGGCTTGACCTGACCGAAGGAAAACATCACTATTGCTATCAGATCAAGACAGGTACAGAAGAGACCACGGTAACAGATTCTTTCAACACGGAAAAAGAAACCGTAAATGGACAGGAATACAGCGTATTTGAGTATTACAGATTTGATGCTTCCGTAGCAGGGGCATTTTCACAGAGCACTATGGATTATGCGGACAACAATGTATTAAAAGTAAATGTGACCGCAGGAAAATCAGCAGGTGGCAGCACCTTAAAAGCAGCCGATGTTTCCGTAGATTTAACAGCAGTTGGCGGATCGGCACAGTTTAAGATCAAACCGGAACTGATGGAAGGCACGATCGCGGTAAAAGAGGGAACCGCAGCAGGAACTTACGCACTTCCGATCACAGTGACAGACCAGTATGGAAATACTTATACAGGTTCTGCTTCTGTTGAAGTAAAGGCGCGCGACAAGGGAGAGGATTTCGACTGGGATGAGGCAGTCATCTACTTTGCAGTGACAGACCGATTCTACGATGGAAACACAGCAAACAATGATGCGTATGGAGCAGGCGATTACAATACCGATCCTGCAACCGGATCGTTAAGCTACCATGGCGGAGATTTTGCCGGACTGACTGATAAATTGGATTATCTGTCACAGTTAGGTGTCAACACGATCTGGATCACTCCGATCGTTGCAAATGAGATGAAAGCCGGACTGGACACCGATTTAGCCGGTACACTTTCCTATGGCTATCATGGCTACTGGGCAAGTGATTTTACAACTTTAAACAAACATCTGGGAACCGAAGAAGAATTTAAGACCTTACTGGACAGTGCACATGCAAGAGGCATGAAAGTAATGGTCGATGTGGTATTAAACCATGCAGGATATAACACAGAAGATTATTTCAATTCCCAGTTACAGGGCAAAGACATGATCCGAAGCGGCGAAAACCTGATCGAGGGAGATACCAAGAAGGGACCGCTTTCCGGACTTCCTGACTTTATGACCGAGGATGAGGATGTCAGAAATCTTTTAGTAGAGTGGCAGTCTTCCTGGGTAAGCAAATACGATATCGATTATTATCGTGTGGATACCGTAAAACATGTGGATGATGTGACATGGGCAGCATTTAAAAATGCACTGACCAAAATAGATCCGGACTTTAAGATGATCGGAGAATATGCCGGCGCAGGATACGGCAGTGATACCGGAACACTGCGGAGCGGCGAGATGGATTCCTTACTGGATTTCGATTTCAACGACCAGGCACTCGCATTTGTCAAGGGAGATATCGACAGCGTAGAGACCTTTATGGAAAACAGAAACGCAGCGATCGATAACACAGCAACACTGGGCGCATTTACAAGCAGCCACGACGAAGACGGACTGATGCAGAAGATCATCGATGAGGGATATAGCGAGGAGCAGGCATACCGCATGTTCTATGCAGCAGCATCTTTACAGATGACAGCAAAAGGTCAGGTAGTCATCTATTACGGCGAGGAGATCGGACAGTACGGAAAAGATAACTATCCATATCAGACAAACCGTTATGACTTTGACTGGAGCAAGGCACAGCTCGCAGATGGCAGCATCAATACAGGCGATGCAATGCTTTCCCACTATAAGAAACTGCTAGCGATCCGAAATGAATATTCCGAAGTACTCGCAAAAGGAGACCGCGTTAAGGTAGCCGGAGGCGATACAGACCAGTATCTGGTATTTAAAAAATCATATCAGGATCAGAATGTATACGTTGGCATCAACTTAAAGGATGAGCCGGTAACGATAAGCGGACTTTCCGTAGCCGGAAGCGGATACGTGGATCTGTATGGCAATGCAGAAGTGACAGAGGCAGCAGATGGAACCGTTTCTGTTACCATTCCTGCATTATCAGCTGGAGGAACCGTTGTCCTTGCACAGCAGACAAGCGGAGATGATGCGGTAAAAGAAATACACGCAAAGAAAGTTTACTTAACCCCATCTTTATGTTTAAAGAAGGGCGCAACTGCAAAATTACAGGCAACTGTATTCCCGAAAAATACGACTGATGGACTGAGCTGGAGCAGCTCCAACAAGAAAGTGGTATCCGTCAGCAAGACCGGAAAAGTAAAGGCATTAAAAACCGGAAAAGCAACGATCACCGTAAAAGCAGCAACCGGAAAAAAAGCAACCTGTAAGATCACAGTCGTAAAGAAAAACAAAAAAGCAGCCAGCATCAAATTAAGCAAGACAAAACTGACTTTAAAGAAGGGCGGATACACCCAGTTAAAGGCAACTGTTACCAAGAATACAACCGACAAGATCACCTGGAAGAGTTCCAATAAGAAAGTTGCAACCGTTGACAAAAACGGTGTCGTAACCGGCTTAAAGAAAGGAACTGCAACGATTACTGTAAAGACTTCCGGTGGAAAAAAAGCAACCTGTAAGGTAACGGTAAAGGCAGCAAAACAGACCGTGAAAGTCAAACTGAACAAGACAAAAGTGACACTTGCAAAAGGAAAGACTGTTACCTTAAAGGCAACTGTAACACCGTCTTCTGCAAAGGAGAAACTGACCTGGAGCAGTTCCGATAAGAAAGTTGCAACCGTTTCGAAAAAAGGAAAAGTAAAAGCCATCAAAAAGGGAACCGCAACGATCACGGTAAAAACTTCAAGTGGCAAGAAAGCAACCTGTAAAGTAACGGTAAAATAGACGGACAAAAGAAAAAAAATTTCAGAAGTTTGAAAAAATATCTTGCAAATACAAAAATGATGTGATATAACTGTTACAACTTAACTTGTTAAAGCGATGAAAGAGACTCATATCTTCAGACACCGACAGGAATATGGCGTCACCGACTGAGAGCGCCGTTTGGAAGAGGAGACATTGGGAACACTCTGGAGCAGACTGGTTGAACAGCATGAGAAGCATCATGGAGTAGGTCAGTACGTTGGTGCGCGTTAAGCACATGAGAGAGGGAAGATGATCGTTTCGGTTATGTTCCAAAGCGGGTGGTACCGCGGAATAAGAATTTCGCCCCGAAAAAGCAATTTGCTTTTTCGGGGTTTTTTATATTTCATTATTTCGCCCCGCACGAAACTTATGAGACAGGATAAGAAAAGGAGTACAACCATGGAATTTATCACAGGAGTCAGACAAAAAGAGACACTCGAGATCAGTCAGATCATGACAGGCAGCTACGAGGGACAGCGCGTAAAGGTAAACGGAGCCATTCATACCATCCGTGACATGGGAGAGGTCGCATTTATCGTACTGCGCAAACGGGAAGGGCTGTTACAGTGCGTATTTGAAGAGGGCAGGACAAAGTTTGATCTGAAAGATCTAAAAGAAGCGTCAACGATCGAGGCAGAGGGAACGGTATCGGCAGAGGAGAGAGCACCGGGCGGATATGAGATCCGGTTAGATACGATCAGGGTACTTTCCCAGCCGGCAGCACCGATGCCGCTTGCAATCTCCAAATGGAAATTAAACACCTCACTGGAGGCAAATTTAAACCATCGTGCGATCGCACTGCGCAACATCAGAGAGCGTGCAAAGTTCCGCATACAGGAGGGCGTTGTCAGAGGCTTCCGTGATTTTTTATATCAGCAGGGATTTACCGAGATCCACACACCAAAGATCGGTGCAAAGAGTGCAGAGGGAGGAGCAAACCTGTTCCGCCTCGAGTATTTCCACAGACCGGCAGTGTTACAGCAGAGCCCGCAGTTTTATAAACAGATGATGGTGGGCGTGTTTGACCGGGTCTTTGAGACCGCACCGGTGTTCCGTGCAGAGAAACACAATACCAAACGTCACTTAAACGAATACACCAGCCTTGATTTTGAGATGGGATACATCGATGGATTTGAAGATATCATGGCGATGGAGACCGGATTTTTACAGTACATGGTGGCATTGTTAAAAAAAGACTATGAAAAAGAATTAAAGATCTTAAATGTGACACTGCCAAATGTCGACAAGATCCCAACGGTCCGGTTTGATGAGGCAAAACAGAAGGTGGCAGAGAAGTATCATCGCCAGATACGAAATCCATACGATCTAGAGCCGGAGGAAGAGGCACTGATCGGACAGTATTTCAAAGAAGAGTGTGATGCAGATTTTGTATTCGTCACACATTACCCATCCAAGAAACGTCCGTTTTATGCAATGGATGATCCGGCAGACCCGACTTATACCTTAAGTTTTGACTTACTGTATCAGGGACTTGAGATCACGACCGGAGGACAGCGTATCCACGACTACCATATGTTGATGGAAAAGATCGAAAAACGAGGAATGGAGTCTGACGGCATGGAACAGTACCTGTCCGTATTCAAACACGGCATGCCGCCACATGGAGGACTTGGAATTGGATTAGAGCGACTGACCATGAAACTGATCGGTGAGGACAATGTGCGGGAAACAACCTTATTCCCACGAGATTTAAGCCGTTTAGAGCCATAGAAAAGGAGAATGATCGTGAAACATCAGGGAACGAAAAAAATAGAAACCAGACGTCTGATATTAAGACAGTTTACATTAAACGATGCAGAACCGATGTACCGCAACTGGGCATCGGACGGAGAAGTGACCAGATACTTGACCTGGACACCGCATGAGAGTGTGGAAGAGACGAAGTCCCTTTTAAAGGACTGGATAGATGACTATAAGAAACCGGAAAAATATGAGTGGTGCATCGAATTAAAAGAGATCGGAGAGCCGATCGGCAGCATCGGCGTAGTAGGGATTCGCGAAAAGATAGGTGCCATGGAGATCGGCTACTGTATCAGCGAAGCATACTGGCATCAGGGGATCACCTCAGAGGCATTTGAAGCAGTCATTGCGTACCTCACAAAAGAGGTGGGAGCCAGAAGGATCGAATCCAGACACGACACCAGAAATCCATACTCCGGCAAAGTCATGGAAAAATGTGGCTTAAAATATGAAGGAACAAAGATCCAGGGCGACTGGAATAACAGCGGTATCTGTGACTGTGCCTTTTACGGCATGGTACTTGAGGATGTAGCCGTAGTCGAAGAGGAGGAAGAGGATGTTTTCGTAGCTCCGGCACCGGTAAAAAAACCGGGAGAGAAAAATATCATTTCCGATGAAACGATCGAATACGTTGGCATCCTTGCCAAACTGGAATTGAGCGATGAAGAAAAAGAGCGTGCGAAAAAAGATATGGGCGATATGCTCGACTATATCGATAAGTTAAATGAGTTAGACACCACAGGAGTGGAACCGATGTCGCATGTCTTCCCGGTAAACAATGTATTCCGTGAGGATATTGTGACAAATGGAGACGGCAGTAAAGAAACCCTTGCAAATGCACCGGCACAGAAAGATGGTGGTTTCAAGGTTCCAAAGACGATCGGTTAGGAAAGGAGAAATCAATGGATTTAATGAGTTTAACTGCCGTAGAACTCGGCAGAAAGATAAAAGCAAAAGAAGTAACGGTAACAGAAGCAGTGACCGCAGCCTTAGATGCGATCGAAAAGAAAGAGAAGGCAGTCCACAGTTTTGTGACGGTAGACAGACAGGGCGCGTTAGAGCGCGCAAAAGAAGTACAAAAACAGATCGATGCGGGAACCTTAACAGGACCGCTTGCCGGAGTTCCGGTTGCAATTAAGGACAATATGTGCACAAAGGATCTGCTCACAACCTGTTCTTCCAAGATCTTATACAATTTCGTACCGACCTATACCGCAGAGGCAGTTTTGAATCTGGAAAAGGCGGGAGCCGTCATCCTTGGCAAAACCAATATGGATGAATTTGCAATGGGAAGTACGACCGAGACCTCTGCATATGGAGAGACAAAAAATCCATGGAATACAGAGCATGTACCGGGCGGATCTTCCGGTGGTTCCTGTGCAGCCGTAGCGGCAGAGGAATGTAGTTATGCACTCGGTTCCGATACCGGCGGTTCCATCCGTCAGCCGAGTTCTTTCTGTGGCGTAACGGGTATCAAACCAACCTATGGCACCGTTTCCCGTTATGGACTGATCGCCTATGGTTCTTCCTTGGATCAGATCGGACCGGTGGCAAAGGATGTAACGGACTGTGCCACGATCTTAGAGACGATCGCATCTTATGACAGCAAGGATTCCACTTCCGTAAAAAGAGACGATTACGCATTTACCGAGGCACTGGTGGATGATGTGGCTGGCATGAAGATCGGTATCCCGAGAGATTATTTCGGAGAGGGACTGGATGAAGAGGTCAAAGAAGCTGTATTGGCTGCAGCAAAAGAGCTGGAAAAGAAAGGTGCCATCGTAGAAGAGTTTGACTTAAGCCTGGTAGAATATGCCATCCCGGCATACTATGTCATCGCCTGTGCGGAGGCAAGTTCAAACCTGGCACGTTTTGACGGTGTCAAATATGGTTACCGTACCAAAGAGTACGAAGGACTTCACAACATGTATAAAAAATCCCGTTCCGAAGGATTTGGTGCAGAGGCGAAACGGCGTATCATGCTTGGTTCCTTTGTTTTAAGCAGTGGATATTATGATGCGTATTATTTAAAGGCATTAAAGACCAAGGCACTGATCAAACAGGCATTTGACAAGGCATTTGAAACCTATGATGTGATACTGGGACCGGCAGCACCGACGACGGCGCCAAAACTGGGCGAATCACTCTGTGATCCGATCAAAATGTATCTGGGTGATATTTATACGATCTCAGTCAATCTGGCAGGTCTGCCGGGAATTTCTCTTCCATGCGGAAAAGACAGAAGCGGACTGCCAATCGGATTGCAGCTCATCGGAAACTGCTTCGAGGAAAAGAAGATCATCCGCGCGGCATATGCGTTTGAACAGACAAGAAGTTATGAACACAGTCCGTTTGCAGAGAGCTAGAAAGGGAGGAGAAAATCGATGAGCAAAATATATGAAACAGTCATTGGACTTGAGGTTCATGTGGAACTGGCAACGAAAACAAAGATTTTTTGCGGATGCTCGACGGCGTTTGGCGGGGCACCGAATACCCATACCTGTCCGGTCTGCACCGGTATGCCGGGTTCTCTTCCTGTTTTAAATAAGCAGGTGGTCGAGTATGCGATGGCAGTCGGACTTGCCACAAACTGTAAGATCACACAGTATTGTAAATTTGACCGTAAAAACTATTTTTACCCGGATAACCCACAGAACTACCAGATCTCCCAGCTGTATCTGCCGATCTGCAGAGAGGGCGGTGTGGAGATTGAGACGGCAGCCGGAAAGAAAACCGTTGGAATCCATGAGATCCATATGGAGGAGGATGCCGGTAAACTGGTGCATGATGAATGGGAAGACGTGTCGATCGTAGATTACAACCGTTCCGGTGTGCCGCTGATCGAGATCGTATCGGAGCCGGATATGCGTTCCGCAGAAGAGGTCATTGCATATCTGGAAAAACTGCGTATGATCATCCAGTATCTGGGAGCGTCAGACTGCAAATTAAACGAGGGCTCCATGCGTGCCGATGTCAACCTGTCTGTGCGTGAGGCTGGCTCCAAAAAGTTTGGTACGCGTACCGAGATGAAGAACTTAAACTCATTTAAAGCGATCGCAAGAGCGATCGAAGGCGAGCGGAAACGTCAGATCGAGTTACTTGAAGAGGGCAAAAAGGTCATTCAGGAGACCAGAAGGTGGGATGACAATAAGGAATATTCCTATGCAATGCGTTCCAAAGAGGATGCACAGGATTACCGTTATTTCCCGGAGCCGGATCTGGTACCGATCGTGATCTCCGACGAATGGATTGCAAGGGTAAAAGCAAAACAGCCAGAGCTCCGCACCGAGAAATTAGTGCGTTATCAGAGTGAGTTTGGTCTGCCGGAGTACGATGCACAGATCATTACCGGACATAAGAAGATGGCAGATCTGTTCGAGGAGACCACCGCACTGTGCGGCAAACCGAAGAAAGTATCGAACTGGATCATGGTCGAGACCATGCGCCTCTTAAAAGAATGTGAGATGGATGCGGATGATATTTCATTTTCTCCAAAACATTTTGCAAGACTGATCGAGTTAGCCGATGAGGGAGCCATTACCAATACGGTGGCAAAAGAGGTATTCGAACAGATATTCAAAGAGGACATCGATCCGGATATTTATATAGAAGAAAAAGGATTAAAAACCGTCAATGACGAGGGGGCATTGAAAACTGCCGTCATGCAGGTATTAGAGGAAAATCCGCAGTCCGTTGAGGATTATCATAACGGAAAAGAGAAAGCAATCGGCTTTTTAGTTGGACAGACCATGAAAAAAATGAAAGGAAAAGCAAATCCGGGACTGGTCAACCAGCTGCTAAAAGAGTTATTATAAGAACAAAGCAGTATGGGGAGAGAAAGGATCAAAATGCCTTATCATTTATCAGAAGAACAAAAACAGGAGTTTTATATGGTTCTGGAAGAAGTGTGCAAGACTTCAAGGATTTTGGAATCGCATTGCTATATCCAGCATGGAACAACGAGTGTGTTCCGGCACAGTGTGTCAGTGGCATATCTAAGCTATTATCTGGCGCAGAAGATGCACGCACCGGTGGACACCCATTCGCTGATCCGGGGAGCCTTGTTACACGATTATTTCTTATATGACTGGCATGAGAAGGATGATGCACACAAGTGGCATGGGTTTCATCATGCGAATACTGCATGGAAAAATGCCATGCGGGATCTGCCGGACTTAAACGAAGTCGAGCAGGACATGATACGATGCCATATGTTTCCGCTTAATGTGGTGCCGCCGAAATATATGGAGGGCTGGATCTTATGCTGTGCGGATAAGATCTGCTCCGGGGTGGAAACCGTGGAGAGTCGGAGAAAAAAGATTGTGAAGCATTTATTTCGATATAGTTAATTTCAGACCGAGTGGTCGCAATAATTTTAAAAGAGTAGATAAGTTTGGCGTGGTTTGGAATGATTCAATCCGTGCAACAGAAGATTGTGGAATGTTGCAGATAGAAGCCAGATCACGCTGACTTAGTCCAAGTGCATTACGCTGTTCTATGATGGCACTGATAATAGCAGCCTGTTCTTCCATGTCAGCAATATCTTTTTCTCTGGCTGGGTCGGTATGTTTGACATGTTCTTTATAATCATTCCAGGTTTTCATAAAAATCATTTCTCCTTTCGGGACAGATAATCATCACGTTTTGCTTTTGCCTTTTCAATTTCACGCCGTGGTGTTTTTTGTGTCTTTTTACGGAAGCTGTGAAGAAGAATAAAATTGTTATCATCACAGTAAAAATAAAAGATACGGTTATTTCCGGGGCGTAATTCCCAGATATTTTCGTCGATGTGCTTTGTGATATGGTTCGGAAGCAATGTACCATTATGTTGCAGCAGTTCAATACAAAGAGTCGCCTGATGATATTGTATGCGGGCATTTTTATCCTTATCCGATTTCTTTCGGAGCTTTTCAAGAAAATCCCATACTTCCGATTCACCTTTTTCATTTTCATAGAATATGATGTTATATGCCATAGTTTCTCCCATCTGCATGTCTCATATCCTGAACCAATGATAGCATATATGCTATCACAAATCAAGGATGGTTTTTACTGTTACAATAAAATCATAACACAAACATATGTTCGATACAATGGTAAATTATGTTTTTTTTAAAAAGTCCATGGTGTCTCTATCCGCACCTCTTGACAAACCCCTCATTTCCTCTTATAATTACCAATGATAATTACTTATGATAACTAAAGGAGGGAAAATGACAACAGATCAAATAAAAAGAATGATGGATGCCTGCTACCTGGCAAAGCGGATCCGCGACATGCTCCCGGAACTGCCGGAGGGTGTGGCACCATCCTATATCAGTTATATTGATACGGTCCATAAATTAGAGAGCGGGGGAAAAAAGGTCAAGATATCAGACATCAGTGATACTCTAAATCTGCCAAGACCCGGTGTGACCAGAACGGTAAAAGAGATGGAGGCAAAAGGGTATCTTAAGAAGATCCCGTCCAGTGAGGATGGACGTATCACTTACATTTCCGTTACAGAAGCGGGAGAAAAGCTGTCCGAGAAATACGATAAAAATTATTTCGGCGAATTAGCGAAGTATTTGGACGATATTTCGGAGGAAGAGGCGGATGGCATGATAAATACCATTGAAAAACTTTATCAGGTAATGCACGAGAGGAGGATTGGACTTGAATAATTCAAAATCAGATTTTACAAAGGGGAGCATCAGTAAGAAACTAATTTCATTTATGATCCCCATTTTAGGAGCGTTGATCTTACAGGCAGCATATGGAGCGGTCGATCTGCTTGTGGTGGGACGGTTTGGAACCACATCGGGACTTTCTGCGGTATCGACCGGAAGCCAGGTATTAAATCTGGTTACCTTTGTTGTGACACAGCTTGCCATGGGTATCACGGTTCTGATCGCGCGCTACATCGGAGAAAAGAAGCCGGAGACCATCGGTTCTCTGATCGGAGGGGCAACCATTGTCTTTGCCATGATCTCCGTTGTATTATTTTTCATTATGGTGGGACTGGCACGACCGATCGCTGTCCTGATGCAGGCACCAGCCGAGGCGGTTGCTTTAACAGCAGTTTATGTGCGCATCTGCGGCGCTGGTATCTTTTTTATCGTTGCCTATAATGTGCTGGCTGCGATCTTCCGTGGACTCGGAGACAGCAGATCGCCGCTGATCTTCGTTGCGGTTGCCTGTGTCATCAATATTTTTGGAGATCTGATCTTAGTTGCAGGACTTCATATGGATGCGGCAGGTGCAGCGGTTGCCACAGTGTTTGCGCAGGCGGTCAGCACAGTCTTTGCCATCTTTTTACTGGTAAAACGGAAACTGCCATTTCAGATCACACGAGCCGATTTCAGGCTGAATACACAGTGCAGGAGATTATTACAGGTAGGACTGCCGCTTGCGCTGCAGGAATTTCTTACGCAGATGTCATTTCTCGCGCTGTGCGCGTTTATCAACCGGCTTGGGCTGGAGGCATCCTCCGGTTACGGGGTTGCCTGCAAGATCGTTAATTTTGCCATGCTGATCCCGAGTTCCCTAATGCAGTCGATGGCATCGTTTGTTTCACAAAATGTGGGAGCAGGAGATGAGAAGAGAGCAAAGAAGGCAATGTTTACCGGAATAGGGATCGGACTTGCGATCGGATGCGTGGTATTTGCAGGGGTAATGTTAAAAGGAGAACTTCTGACGGGACTCTTTACAACCGATCAGGCGGTCATAAAGAACGGATATGCTTATCTGAGGGGATTTGCACCGGAAACGATCGTTACCGCGATCTTATTCAGTATGGTAGGTTATTTTAACGGACATGATAAGACACTCTGGGTTATGATACAGGGACTGACACAGACACTGCTTGTCCGGCTGCCGTTAGCGTATTACATGAGTATCCAGCCGGATGCGAGTTTAACGAAGATCGGACTTGCGGCACCGACGGCAACCGTCTTTGGTATTGTTTTAAATGTTATCTTTTATATGTGGATGAAAAAAAAGAACTGGCAGGGGGATTAACCCTCTGCCAGTTTTCCTGTATAGAGCTGATAGTATTTTCCTTTTTCTGCAATGAGCTGATCGTGGTTTCCACGTTCGATCACGCGTCCCTGCTCTAATACGATAATGCAATCGCTGTTCTTGACGGTCGACAGGCGGTGGGCGATCACGAAAGTGGTGCGGCCTGTCATTAATTTATCCATACCATCCTGTACGATCTTCTCGGTTCTGGTGTCGATCGAGCTGGTCGCTTCATCTAAGATCAGAACCGGCGGGTCTGCGATGGCTGCTCTTGCGATGGCAAGGAGCTGACGCTGCCCCTGACTTAAGTTTGCACCGTCACCGGTCAGTAACGTGTTGTAACCGTCCGGGAGCTGGTGGATAAAGGTATCTGCATTTGCCAGTTTTGCTGCGGCAATGACTTCCTCGTCAGTGGCATCTAATTTTCCGTAACGGATATTTTCCATGACCGTAGCGGTAAACAGATGTGTGTCCTGCAATACGATGCCGAGAGAGTGGCGCAGATCGTCTTTTTTGATCTTATTGATGTTGATGCCGTCGTAACGGATCTTTCCGTCCTGGATATCATAGAAACGGTTGATCAGGTTTGTGATCGTCGTCTTTCCGGCACCCGTACTTCCGACAAAGGCGATCTTCTGTCCCGGAGTCGCATAGAGATCCACATTGTGGAGCACGATCTTTTCCGGAACGTAGCCGAAGTCGACATCATCAAAGACAACATCTCCTTTTAATTCGATATAGTCAACACTGCCGTCTGCCTGATGGGTATGTTTCCATGCCCACATGCCGGTACGTTCTTTTGTTTCGGTTAAAACACCATTTTCCTTTTTGGCACGGACTAAAGTAACATAGCCTTCGTCTGTTTCCGGTACTTCATCTAAGAGCGAGAAGATACGCTCGGAACCGGCGAGTGCCATAACGATGTTGTTGATCTGCATACTTAACTGGTTGATCGGCTGGCTGAAACTCTTATTGAATGTCAGGAAGCTGGCGAGACCACCAAGTGTGAAACCGCCGATGCCGTTTAAGGCAAGTGCGCCTCCAACGACAGCACAGAGCACATAGCTGATATTTCCGATCTGTGCATTGATCGGCATCAGGATGTTACCGAAGGTGTTTGCATTTTTGGCACTTTCAAAGAGTTCATCGTTTAACCTGTTGAAATCTTCGATACTCTGTTCCTCATGGGTAAATACTTTTACGACTTTCTGACCATTCATCATTTCCTCAATGTGACCATTGACGGCAGCAATCGATTTCTGCTGTTCGATAAAATACTTGGCACTTAAGGAGCCGACTTTCTTGGTCGAAAGGAGCGTGACCCCGATCATAAATAAGGTAACGAGTGTAAGCGGGATGTTGAGGGTCAACATACTGATAAAGACACTTACGATCGTGATGGTGCTGTTTAAAAACTGCGGGATACTCTGGCTGATCATCATACGGAGCGTATCAATGTCGTTGGTGTAGGTCGACATGATATCGCCGTGGGAGTGGGTGTCAAAGTATCGGATCGGAAGTTCTTCCATATGAGTGAACATGTCATCTCTTAAATTACGCAGGGTTCCCTGAGAGACATTGACTAAGATCTTTGTCTGCGCGTAAGCGGCAATGACACCGATCAAATAGAAGCCGCCGACTCTCGTGATCGCGTGGGCAAGCTCGGAAAAATCAGGGTCTGCCTGCTTCATCAGAGGGAGGATATAATCATCGATCAGAGTCTGCATAAAGAGTGTTCCCTGCACATTTGCAAAGACTGAGATGAAGATACATACGACTACGATCACACAGGAAACCGCATAGTTTTTTAAAATATAGCGCAACAGGCGCATCAGAAGTTTGCCCGGGTTACTCACTTTCGGACGGGGACCTCTTGGACCTCTGCCGCCCGGACCGCCGATCGGTTTGGCTTTTGTCTGTTTTGCTGGCATTAGGCAGCACCTCCTTCATCGAAATCTCCACTGCCGCTGGTCTGTGATTCGTAGACATCGCGGTAGATCGCATTGTTTGCTAACAGTTCTTCGTGGGTTCCGACTCCGTCGATGACACCGTTATTTAATACAACGATACGGTCTGCATGTTCTACAGAGGAAATACGCTGTGCAATGATCAGCTTTGTGGTGTTCGGGATCTCTTCTGCAAATGCCCGGCGGATCTTTGCATCGGTTGCGGTATCGACTGCACTGGTGCTGTCGTCAAGGATCAAAATCTTTGGCTTCTTTAATAAAGCACGTGCGATACAGAGTCGCTGTTTCTGTCCACCGGAAACGTTAGAACCGCCCTGTTCGATATAGGTATTGTAGCCGTCCGGGAACCGCTCGATAAATTCATCGGCACAGGCGAGAGCACAGGCATGGCGGCACTCTTCGTCGGTCGCATTTTCGTCACCCCAGCGGAGGTTCTCATAGATCGTACCGGAGAATAAGACGTTATTCTGCAATACAACGGAAACCTCATTTCGCAGCGTATCAAGGTCGTAGGAACGGACATCCTTTCCGCCGACAGAAACACTTCCCTCATTGACATCGTAAAGACGGCTGATCAGGTTGACGAGAGAAGATTTACTGCTTCCGGTTCCACCGATGATACCGATCGTCTCGCCGGATGCAATGGAGAGATTGATGTCGGAAAGAACCGGTGTATCAGAAGTCTGGTTGTATCGGAATGTGACATGGTCAAATGTGATGCTGCCGTCAGCAACTTCATATTCCGGATGCTCCGGATTTACGATGTCGCTGGTCTCTGTTAAAACTTCACAGATACGCTCGGCACTTGCAATACTCATGGTCAGCATAACAAAGACCATGGAGAGCATCATGAGGCTCATCATGATGTTCATACAATAGGTAAGAAGACTCATCAGCTCACCGGTGGTAAGGGTGCTGCCGACGATCATCTTTGCACCAAGCCAGCTGATCGCAATGATACAGCCGTAAACGGTGATCATCATAGCCGGATTGTTGAATGCCAGGATGCCTTCTGCTTTCTGGAACATACGATAGAGGTTCTGGCTTGCGGTTGTGAACTTTTTCTTTTCATAGTCTTCCCGCACATAGGCTTTGACTACGCGGATGGCAGAAACATTTTCCTGCACGGATGCGTTTAAGTCATCGTATTTTGGAAAAGCTTCCATAAAATAGTGGTGTGCTCTGACTGTGATGACAGCGAGGACGGCACCTAAGATAATGACAGCGATCAGATAGATGCAGGCAAGTTTTGCATTGATGAAAAATGCCATGATCATGGCACAGATCAGGCTGAACGGTGCACGCACGCACATACGCAGCAGCATCTGATACGCATTCTGCAGGTTGGTTACATCTGTGGTCAGCCTTGTGACAAGACCTGCAGTGCTGAATTTGTCAATATTGGAAAAAGAAAAGGTCTGGATGTTTTCATACATCGCTTTTCTTAGGTTACGGGCAAAACCAGTCGATGCGCTCGCACCGTATTTTCCGCCCATGGCTCCACAAAAGAGGGAGAAGAACGCAACAAGTACCATCAAGGCACCGGTCACATAAATATGATGGATATCCCCGGCTTCTACACCGTCATCAATAATGGATGCCATCATAAGTGGGATAATCGTCTCCATGAGAACTTCAAGAATCATGAAGACCGGAGTGATCAGGGAATCTTTTTTAAATTCTTTGATCTGGGCTCCTAATGTCTTTAACATTTCATCACATCCTTTTTTAAAATTATATTGCTTTTTGATTGTTAGTGTGCTAACTATATATGTTATAAAGGAAAAAAAAACTTTGTCAATCGCTAATTAACAGGAAATGGAGATTTATAATGAGAGATGATACGATCGGTTATCAGATTCGTCTGATCCATAATGAAATACATAAAAGAATGGAGGCAAAACGTCTCGAAAATGAGGGCGAACCGCTGACCGGGATGCAGAGATGGATATTAGGCTATCTCTCAAAACAGCAGGATGAGGGGGTCTATCAGAGAACAATCGAGGAGGAATTTCATATTTCAAGGGCAACGGCATCCAATATGATCTCCGTCATGGAAAGGAAAGGACTGATCCTAAGACAGTCCGTTGAGCATGATGCGAGACTGAAACGGCTTGTGCTGACAGAACTAGGACAGAGTCTCATTGACCGGGCGAATCAGGATATCAGTCAGATGGAAGAGCTTTTGACAAAAGGATTCTCAAAAGAAGAGGTCACCGCTTTGAAACACTATCTGATGCGTGTTGTGGACAATCTGGGCACAATGGAATAATATACACATAATCTAGCAAAGACATTGACAAAGAACACAAGATATTGTATAACAATAATACAGCGCTTAGAGATGAAAATGAAAGGATTTATGCGAAATGAAGATTATTAAACGAAGCGGTATGGAGGATACATTTGATTTACAGAAGATAGAGGCGGCGATCCGCAAGGCAAATGACAGTGTTATTGACTATGAGAAACTGTCTGAGGAGAAGATCGCAGATATTCTGAAAAATGTAGAAAAGGCATGTGAGAACATGAAACGTTCTCCGAGTGTAGAAGAGATCCAGGATATGGTGGAGAACCAGATCATGAATCAGCGTGCGTTCAATGTGGCACGTAATTACATTACCTATCGTTATAAAAAAGAACTGGTGCGTAAATCCAATTCAACCGATGAGCAGATCTTAAGTCTGCTTGAATGTAATAATGAAGAAGTAAAGCAGGAAAATTCCAACAAGAACCCGACGGTAAACAGCGTACAGCGTGATTATATGGCGGGAGAGGTCAGCAAGGATATCACAAGACGTTTCCTGTTAGAGCCGGATATTGTGGAAGCACATGAGAAAGGGATCATTCATTTCCATGATGCCGATTATTTTGCACAGCACATGCACAACTGCTGTCTGGTCAATTTAGAGGATATGTTACAGAACGGTACGGTCATCAGCGAGACGATGATCGATCGTCCGAAGAGTTTTTCGACCGCATGTAACATTGCAACACAGGCGATCGCACAGATCGCCAGCTCCCAGTACGGCGGACAGAGTATTTCACTGTCACACCTGGCACCATTTGTGCAGGTCAGCCGTGAGAAATACCGCAGACAGGTCAGAGTGGAGTTAGAGGAGGCAGGTATTGAGGTAACCGAGGAGAGAGTCAACAAGATCGCAGAGCTTCGTGTAAAAGAAGAGATCAACCGCGGCGTGCAGATGATCCAGTATCAGGTCATTACCTTAATGACCACAAACGGACAGGCACCATTCATTACCGTATTCATGTATCTGGATGAGGTGCCGGAAGGTCAGCTGCGTGATGACCTTGCAGCTGTGATCGAAGAGATGCTGCATCAGCGTATCTTAGGTGTAAAAAATGAAAAAGGTGTTTACATCACACCGGCATTCCCGAAACTGATCTATGTTCTGGAAGAGGACAACATCAGGGAGGGCAGCAAATACTGGTACCTGACCAGACTTGCCGCAGAGTGTACCGCAAAACGTATGGTTCCGGATTACATTTCCGAGAAGATCATGAAGAAATTAAAAGACGGTGCCTGCTACACCTGTATGGGATGCCGTTCGTTCCTGACTGTGGACCGTACCAAGGAAAATTATGCCAATGCCAATAATTATGTGCCGGGCAAAAAATACTACGGCAGATTCAACCAGGGTGTGGTAACGATCAACCTTGTGGATGTGGCATGTTCTTCCGGCAGGGATATGGACAAGTTCTGGGAACTGATGGATGAGAGACTGGAACTCTGCCACCGTGCACTGATGGCACGCCATAACCGTCTGAAGGGAACTCCTTCCGACGTGGCACCGATCCTGTGGCAGAACGGAGCACTGGCACGTCTGAAAAAGGGAGAGACCATCGATAAACTGTTATATGACGGATATTCTACCATTTCCTTAGGTTATGCGGGGCTGTGTGAATGTACCAGATATATGAAAGGCGTATCACATACCGAGCCGGAGGGCACAGAGTTTGCACTTGAAGTAATGCGCCATTTAAACGATGCGTGTACAAAATGGAAAGAAGAAAGTAATATTGATTTCAGCCTGTATGGAACACCATTGGAGTCTACCACATACAAGTTTGCAAAATGTTTACAGAAACGTTTTGGTATGATTCCTGGCGTAACGGATAAAAACTATATTACAAACAGCTACCATGTGCATGTGACCGAAAATATCAATGCCTTCGACAAGCTGAAATTCGAATCCCAGTTCCAGGAACTGTCTCCGGGAGGCGCGATCAGCTATGTGGAAGTGCCAAACATGCAGAACAATATCGATGCAGTACTTGCTGTCATGCAGTATATCTATGATAATATCATGTATGCAGAGCTCAATACCAAGAGCGATTACTGTATGGAATGTGGATATTCCGGCGAGATCAAGATCGTAAAAGACAAAGACGGAAAACTGGTATGGGAATGCCCGAACTGTGGCAACCGTGACCAGAATATGATGAGTGTAGCGCGCAGAACCTGCGGTTACATCGGAACCCAGTTCTGGAATCAGGGAAGAACACAGGAGATCAAAGAGCGTGTTCTTCATTTATCCACACCGGCAGTTGAGGCGGAGTCATGAATTACGGACAGATTTATTTCACAGACGTAGCGAACGGGATCGGCTGCCGTACCTCGTTTTTCGTTTCCGGCTGTACGCATCACTGCAAAGGCTGTTTTAACGATATGACATGGGATTTTTCCTATGGACAGCCCTACACCAGAGAGGTGGAGCAGCAGATCATCGATTCCTTAAAGCCGTCCTATATCGCAGGGCTTTCCCTGCTTGGCGGAGAGCCGATGGAGCTGCAAAATCAAAAAGAGATCCGGTCTCTATTAGAGCGGGTCAAAGCAGAAGTACCGCATGCGACGATCTGGATCTACTCGGGCTATACCTGGGAGGAGTTAAATGATCCTTCCAACAGGAGATGCCATGGGGAAGATACCGGGGCGATCCTTCGCATGACAGACATTTTAGTGGATGGAGAATTTGTCCTTGAAAAAAAGAATATCGGACTTCGGTTCCGGGGTTCCTCCAACCAGAGGATCATTGATGTAAAAAAGACTTTAAAAGAGGGAAAAGTGGTACTCTCCGAGTATCACACAAAGGCAGAAGCATAGCCGTTTTTTAAAGAGTATAAATAAGGCTGCAAACGCGGAAAATACGCGCTTGCAGCCTTATCTGATTCTATCGTATTTTTTCGGAAAAAACAACTTGTTGGCATGTGCATACAAGTTGTATGATAAAAATATAAAGCCAGTGAGGTAAAAACAGGAGAAAGGGGTTACATATGAGTGATGCAAAACAGACCATTTTAGATGGTAAGGCAGTATTGGGAATCGAGTTTGGTTCAACCAGGATCAAAGCAATTCTGGTGGGGGAAGACCATAAAGTGATAGCTTCCGGTGCGCATGACTGGGAGAACCGTCTGGAAGACGGCATCTGGACCTATCATCTGGATGACATCTGGGACGGAGTCAGAGACTGCTACGCAAAGATGGCAGAGGATGTCAGACAAAAATATGATGTTACATTAAAACAGTTAAAGGCGATCGGCTTTTCCGGCATGATGCACGGATATATGGCATTTGACAAAGCAGGAGAGCTTTTGGTGCCGTTCCGCACCTGGCGCAACACGATCACCGGAGAGGCAGCAGCTGTGCTGACAAAAGAGTTTTCTTTTAATATTCCACAGCGTTGGAGTATCGCACACCTGTATCAGGCAATCTTAAATGGAGAGGAACATGTGGGGAAGATCACATTCTTTACCACACTGGCAGGTTATATCCACTGGAAACTGACCGGGGAAAAGGTACTTGGTGTCGGAGAAGCATCCGGTATGTTCCCAATTGATGCAAAGACCAGAAATTATAATCAGGATATGATCACAAAATTTGATCAGTTAGTAGCGGATAAAAACTATCCGTGGAAATTAGAAGAGATTTTACCAAAAGTACTGGTAGCAGGAGAAGAAGCAGGCAGACTGACCGAAGAGGGTGCAAAACTGTTAGACCCGTCCGGCAGCTTACAGGCAGGCATTCCATTCTGCCCACCGGAGGGAGATGCCGGAACCGGAATGGCAGCAACCAATTCTGTTGCGATCGGAACTGGAAACGTATCTGCAGGTACCTCGGTCTTTGCCATGGTTGTTTTGGAAGAGGACTTAAAAGCGGTCCACGAGGAACTGGATCTGGTAACAACACCATCCGGCGATACCGTGGCAATGGTACACTGCAACAACTGTACTTCCGATCTGAACGCATGGGTCGGACTGTTCCGCGAATTTGCAGAAACCTTTGGCTTACAGATCGATATGAACGATCTGTTTGGTACCTTATACCGCAAGGCATTAGAGGGAGACAAAGACTGCGGCGGCTTACTGGCATACAACTATTTCTCAGGAGAGCCGGTAACCGGATTAAATGAAGGAAGACCGCTGTTTGTCCGCAAACCGGATGCAGAGCTTTCTCTTGCAAACTTTATGAGAACGCATCTGTACGCATCCCTTGCAACCTTAAAGATCGGTCTTGATATTTTATTAAAAGAAGAAAAAGTAAAAGTAAACCGCATTTACGGACACGGAGGACTCTTTAAGACTAGGGGAGTCGGACAGGGGATCCTGGCAGCAGCCATGGACACACCGGTTGCCGTGATGGAGACCGCAGGAGAGGGAGGACCATGGGGTATGTCACTTCTCGCGTCCTATATGGTAAACAAAGCAGCCGATGAGACACTTGAGGATTATCTTGCAAACCGCGTATTTGCCGGTGAGACCGGAACCGTAATGGAGCCGGATGCAGCCGATGTCGCAGGATTTGATGCGTACATCAAAACATACAAAGAGACATTAGCGGCAGAAAAAGCAGCCGCAGAAAATATGAGATAAAGTGGAGGGTAAAGACATGTTAAAAACAAAAAATTACAAATTCTGGTTTTGTACCGGATCACAGGATCTGTATGGAGATGAGTGCTTAAGAAAAGTAGCAGAACATTCCAGGATCATCGTAGCAAAATTAAATGAGTCAGGGATTCTTCCTTACGAAGTAGTATGGAAACCAACCCTGATCACCAACGAGCTGATCCGTAAGACATTCAACGAAGCCAACGTAGACGAAGAATGTGCCGGTGTCATTACCTGGATGCACACATTCTCTCCGGCAAAATCCTGGATCTTAGGTTTACAGGAGTACCGCAAACCATTATTACATTTACATACACAGTTCAACGAGGAGCTTCCATATGACACCATCGATATGGATTTCATGAATGAGAACCAGTCCGCACATGGTGACAGAGAGTATGGTCATATCGTAACCCGTATGCGGATCGAGCGCAAAGTCGTAGTCGGACACTGGTCAGACGAGGAAGTACAGAAACGTATCGCATCCTGGATGCGTACCGCAGTCGGTATCATCGAGAGCAGCCATATCCGTGTTATGCGTGTGGCAGACAACATGCGTAACGTAGCAGTAACCGAGGGCGATAAGGTAGAAGCACAGCTTAAATTTGGCTGGGAAGTAGATGCTTATCCGGTCAATGAGATCGCAGAGGCAGTCGATGCCGTTTCCGCTTCCGATACCAATGCACTGGTAGATGAATATTATGACAAATACGAGATCCTGTTAGAGGGACGAGATCCGGAAGAGTTCAAACGCCATGTGGCAGTACAGGCACAGATCGAACTTGGTTTCGAGCGTTTCTTAGAGGAGAAAAACTATCAGGCGATCGTAACACATTTTGGAGATTTAGGTGGATTAAAACAGTTGCCTGGACTTGCAATCCAGAGACTGATGGAAAAAGGATACGGCTTTGGTGCAGAGGGTGACTGGAAAGTTGCAGCTATGGTCCGTCTGATGAAGATCATGACCGAAGGCATGAAAGATGCAAAAGGAACTTCCATGTTAGAGGATTATACTTATAACTTTGTAAAGGGAAAAGAAGGTATCTTAGAGGCTCATATGTTAGAGATCTGCCCGACGATCGCAGACGGTCCGGTCAGCATCAAGTGCCAGCCACTTTCCATGGGTAACAGAGAAGATCCGGCAAGACTTGTATTTACTTCCAAAGAGGGCAAAGGTATTGCAACATCCTTAATTGATCTTGGAAACCGTTTCCGTCTGATCATCAATGATGTAGATTGCAGGAAAACAGAAAAACCAATGCCAAAACTTCCGGTAGCAACCAACTTCTGGACACCGCAGCCAGATCTTTACACAGGAGCAGAGGCATGGATCTTAGCCGGAGGTGCACATCATACCGCGTTTACTTATGACCTGACCGCAGAGCAGATGGGGGACTGGGCAAATGCAATGGGTATTGAGGCAGTTTACATTGACAAAGATACCAGGATCCGTGATTTCAAACGTGACTTACAGATGGGGGAAATTTTTTATCGCTAGCTAAAAATGTTTGAAAAACAGGTTGCAGTTTTTACGAAAAAGGATTATGCTATAAACAACAAAGGCGTGCGCGTGCACGCAAAAGTAGAAAGGAGAAGTAAAATGAAATTTTTTATCGACACAGCGAATGTAGAGGATATTCGCAAAGCAAATGATATGGGGGTTATTTGCGGGGTTACAACCAATCCGTCCCTGATCGCAAAAGAGGGAAGAGACTTTAAAGAGGTCATCAAAGAGATCACAACGATCGTGGACGGGCCAATCAGTGGAGAAGTCAAAGCAACTACCGTAGATGCAGAGGGCATGATCAAAGAGGGTCGAGAGATCGCAGCCATCCATCCAAACATGGTCGTAAAGATCCCAATGACCGTGGAAGGCTTAAAAGCTGTCAAAGTACTTTCTGCAGAGGGCATAAAGACCAATGTTACTCTGATCTTTACCGCAAACCAGGCACTTCTTGCAGCAAGAGCAGGAGCAACTTATGTATCACCGTTCTTGGGAAGACTCGATGATATCAGCACCGCAGGCATCGACCTGATCCAGGATATCGTACAGATCTTTGACAATTACGGATTAGAGACAGAGATCATCGCAGCATCGATCCGTAATCCGATCCATGTAACGGACTGTGCACTGGCAGGCGCACATATCGCAACGGTTCCATATGCAGTCATCGAGCAGATGACCAAACACCCGCTGACGGATGCAGGTATTGAAAAATTCCAGAAAGATTACAGAGCTGTTTTCGGAGATTAATAAGGAGAAAAAAATGAATAAAACGGAGCTTGAAAAAATAGCCGTTGAAGTGCGGAAAGGGGTTGTAACAGCAACACACGCAGCAAAATGCGGACACCCGGGCGGATCGCTTTCGGCAGCAGATATTTTTACATACTTATATTTCGAAGAGATGAACATTGATCCGAAAAATCCGAAAATGGAGAACAGAGACCGTTTTGTCCTTTCCAAAGGACATACGGCTCCTGGTCTTTATGCGGCTTTGGCAAACAGAGGATTTTTCCCGGTGGAGGACTTAAAGACACTGCGTCACACCGGTTCCTATCTTCAGGGACATCCCGATATGAAACATATCCCGGGTGTAGATATGTCCTCCGGTTCACTCGGGCAGGGGCTTTCCGCAGCAGTCGGTATGGCATTAGCCGGCAAGATGGATGGCAGGGATTACAGAGTTTATGCACTTTGCGGAGACGGAGAGATCGAGGAGGGGCAGATCTGGGAGGCAGCAATGTTTGCCGGACACCGGAAATTAGACAATCTTGTTGTGATCGTAGACAACAATAATTTACAGATCGACGGACCGATCAGCGAGGTATGTTCGCCATACCCGATCGATAAAAAATTCGAGGCATTCAATTTCCATGTCATCAACTGCAATGGAAATGATTTCGATGAGCTTGCAGCAGCGTTTCAAGAGGCGAGAAATACCAAGGGTATGCCGACTGCGATTGTTGCCCATACCTTAAAAGGAAAAGGTGTTTCCTATATGGAAAACCAGGTAGACTGGCACGGAAAAGCACCAAATGACAGTGAGTATGAGATCGCAATGGAAGAATTAAAGAAAGCAGGTGAAGCATTATGTCAGAAGTAAAAATGATCGCAACCAGAGAGAGTTATGGCAATGCTTTAGCTGAATTAGGAAAAGAAAAAGAAAATCTTGTTGTGCTGGATGCCGATCTGGCAGCAGCAACCAAAACAGGTATCTTCAAAAAAGCATTTCCAGAGCGTCACATTGACTGTGGTATTGCAGAGGCAAATATGACAGGCATCGCAGCAGGACTTTCCACCTGTGGAAAAGTACCGTTTATCAGTACTTTTGCAATGTTTGCAGCAGGCCGTGCCTACGAGCAGGTGCGTAACTCCATCGGTTATCCGCATCTGAATGTAAAGATCGGTGCAACACATGCAGGTATCTCCGTAGGTGAGGACGGTGCATCCCATCAGTGTAATGAGGACATCGGACTAATGCGTGAGATCCCGGGCATGGTCATCATCAACCCGAGTGACGATGTTGAGACAAAAGCGGCGGTAAGAGCAGCCTATGAGTACGACGGACCGGTATATTTGAGATTCGGACGTCTGGCAGTGCCGGTTATCAATGACAGACCGGACTATAAATTTGAGATCGGAAAAGGCGTAGAACTTCGAAAAGGAAAAGATGCAACGATCGTTGCAACCGGACTTTGTGTATCAGAGTCATTAAAGGCAGCTGATCTTTTGGCAGAGCAGGGCATTGATGTGCAGGTGATCAACATCCACACGATCAAACCGTTAGACGAAGAGATCATCCTTGCGGCAGCAAAACAGACCGGACGGATCTTTACCGTGGAAGAACATTCCATTATCGGAGGCTTAGGCGGAGCAGTCTGTGAACTGCTTTCCGAGAAATGCCCGACGAAAGTGACCAGAATTGGTGTCAATGACAGATTTGGCGAGTCCGGACCTGCAAAAGAGCTTCTGCACAAATATGAATTAGATGCAGAGGGTATTGCAAATCGTATCGCAAAAGAATTAAAATAAAACAGAATCGGAAAGGCGCAGGTTTTATAACATGTTAGAAGAATTAAAAAAACAGGTTTATGAAGCAAATATGGAACTGCCACACCGTGGACTGATCACTTATACCTGGGGAAATGTCAGTGGGATTGACAGAGAGACCGGATATTTTGTCATTAAACCAAGTGGCGTGGACTATGATGCCTTATCGCCGGATGATATGGTTGTAATGGATTTAGAGGGCAACAGGATCGAGGGAAGATACAAACCGTCTTCTGATACGGCAACCCATCTGGAACTCTATAAGAAATACAAAGAGATCGGTGGGATCGTTCATACACATTCACCGGAGGCAGTTGCGTGGGCACAGGCAGGAAGAGATATTCCGCTCTATGGGACCACACATGCAGATTATTTCTTTGGACCGATCCCATGTGCGAGAAATCTGACTAAGCAGGAGATCGAAGAAGCATATGAGAAAAACACCGGAAAGGTGATCATTGAAACGTTTGAAGAACGTGAGATCAATCCGATGTACACACCGGCAGTCCTTTGCAAAAATCACGGCCCATTTACCTGGGGCAAAGATGCCGCAGAGGCAGTCCACAATGCAGTTGTTTTAGAGGAAGTGGCAAAGATGGCGAAAAACACAGAACTGTTAAACCCGAAAGTACTTCCGGCACCGGACTGCATCAAAGAAAAACATTTTTACCGGAAACATGGTGCAAACGCCTATTACGGTCAGAATTAAAGGTGGAATGGAGACAAGCATGGAACAGATATTATTTGGAAAAACAAAAGAAGGTGCAGAGGTTACAAAATATGTGCTGGTAAATGGAACTGGCATGGAAGTGGCTGTGATGGATCTTGGTGCAACCCTCGTATCGATCAAGGTCAAAGATAAAAACGGCGACAGCAAAGATGTGATACTGGGATATGACACACCGGTAGAGTATCAGGAGAATACCTGCTATTTTGGTGCCGTGATCGGAAGAAATGCAAACCGTATCAGTGATGCAAAGATTACGTTAAACGGCGTTGAGTACCCGCTTGAGGCAAATGATAATGAGAATAACCTGCATAGCGGTAAAAACGGATTCAGCGAGAAAATCTGGACAGTGGAAGAGAAAGGAGATCAAAAGATCACATTTTCTCTGGTAAGTCGTGATAAAGAACAGGACTTCCCGGGAACCATGACCGCAAAAGTCACATATACGCTGACCGATGAAAATGAGCTTGTGATCGCTTACGAGGCAGTAACGGATGCAACCACCGTTGCAAACTTTACCAATCACAGTTATTTCAATCTGGATGGTCATGAGAGCGGAAGCGTGAAAGATCAGGAACTTGAGATCCTGGCATCTTATTTTACCCCGGTAAAGAGTGCGAAAGCGATCCCGACCGGAGAGGTTGAAAAAGTAGCCGGAACACCGATGGATTTCAGAAAGATGAAAAAGATCGGAACGGATATCGGAGCAGACTTTACACAGCTTGTCTATGGCAATGGTTATGATCATAACTATGTGCTGGACAAAGCGGATGGCACAATGCAGTTAGCAGCAAGGGCAAAGGCAGCAAAGAGCGGGATCATGATGGATGTGTATACCGATTGTGTCGGAATACAGTTATACACCGGAAACTTTATCGGAAATCAGACCGGAAAAGGCGGTGCCGCTTATATGGATCGTTGCGGTTTCTGTCTGGAAACACAGTATTTCCCGAATGCGATCAATGAGGCAAATTTCAAGAGCCCGATCTTACAGCCGGGAGAGGTATATCATTCTTCTACGAAGTACAGTTTTTCTGTTGAAAAATAAAATTTAATATTAGAAATCCTTCCTGTTTAGCCCGTTTTTCGGAATGTATATTTCCGCAAAAACGGGCTAAAACTATCTAAAAGATCAGAAATGCGATTTGGAGGAAAAAGTGGTGCAGGAAGAAAGCAAAAAGAAACAACCGTTTGGCAGCAGGGACAAGATCGGATATCTGCTTGGAGATCTGGGAAATGATTTCTCCTTCCAGATGGCGGCATCCTATCTGATGGTGTTTTATACCAAAGTACTCGGTGTCACGGCAGGATTTGTGGGAGCTTTATTTTTGACGGCAAGACTGGTGGATGCGTTCACAGATGTAGGCATGGGAAATCTCTGCGATAACAGCAGGACACAGAAAGACGGCAGATTTCGTCCCTGGATCCGGCGGATGGCAGTTCCGGTGGCGATCGCGAGCGTGCTGATGTATAACTATCTGATCGCGGACTGGGCTTATCCGGCAAAGATCGCGTATGTGATCGTGACCTATATTCTGTGGGGAAGCATCTGCTATACCGGGATCAATATCCCCTACGGTTCGATGGCATCGGTCATCACGGCAGATGCGGCGGAGCGGACGAGCCTTTCCACCTACCGCACGATGGGAGCACTGTTTGCAGGCGTATTTGTGGGAATTTTAACGCCGATGCTCGTCTATGTGAAAGACGAAAGTGGAAACAGTGTGCCAAGCGGGGAGCGGTTCCTTCTTGTCGCGATCCTGTTCGCACTGTTTGCCATCCTGTGTTATTTCCTTTGTTACCGCTTCTGTCAGGAGCGGGTGGAACTGCCACAGAGTGAAAAGAAGGAGAGCACACTGCTTGTGGACTTAAAGGAGCTGATGCGTGATAAGGCGTTTCTTGCTGTGATGGCAGGTGCACTGCTGTCTCTGATCGCCAATCTCTCCATTGCCTCTTTAAACCAGTATTTATTTCTGGATTATTTCGGGGACACCGGATATCTGGCATGGGTAAGTATCGTCTCATTGCTTGCCACACTTTTGATCGCGCCGTTTGGCGGTAAGATCACCAGAAAATTCGGGAAAAAGGAAGCCGGAACCGTCTCATTGCTTGCGACTGCGGCAATCTATTTCCTCATTTATTTTCTGCACATTAAGAACCCCGGGATCTATCTGATCTGGCTGTTTTTTGCCTATGCTGCGGTGGGATATTATACGATCGTGACCTGGGCATTTCTATCGGATGTTATTGACGACTATCAGGTGCGCACCGGCAGGAGAAAAGACGGGACGGTGTATGCGGTCTATTCGTTTGCAAGAAAGTTGGGGCAGGCATTAGCAGGCGGGATCGGAGGGTTTGCCCTTGCGCTCATCGGTTATGAAGAGACGGCAAAGGTGCAGACGGAGGCGGTAAGGGAAAGCATTTATGCGATCTCCATGTGGATACCGGCGGTCAGCTTTTTGGCGGGAGGCCTGCTGTTATTGTTTTTATATCCGCTGACCAGAGAACGGGTCGAAGAGAACCAGCAGAAGATTCGGGGGCTGTAAATTCCATTGTTTTTATGCTACAATAGATATTATGCGTAGTTCGGGGAGAACTGCAAAAACAGACATGTGTGGAGGAAACAATGGCAAAGTTATATTTCCGGTATGGAGCGATGGGAAGCTCAAAAACGGCAAATGCCCTGATGGTAGAGTACAATTACAGAGAAAGAGGAAAAAGGGCACTGCTGACAAAGCCGGCAGCGGATACCAGAGACGGGGAAAAGATCGTCAGTTCCAGGATGGGGTTAAAAGAGAACTGTATCTGGATGGAAGAGGTCATGGAGATGCCGGAGTCGGAGATTTTAAAATATGACTGCATGATCGTGGATGAGGCACAGTTCTGCAGCAAGGAGCAGGTAGAATTTATGGTACATCTTGTGGATGACTGCAATCTTCCGGTCATCTGCTACGGATTGCGTGCCGATTTCAGAAATAATCTGTTCCCGGGCAGCATGTGGCTTTTGGCATGGGCAGATCAGATCGAGGAGATCAAGACCGTGTGCTGGTGTGGAAGAGCTGCAAAATGCAATGCCAGATTCAATCAGAACGGGATCGTGCGTGAGGGAGAACAGGTCGTTTTGGGCGGCAATGATTCCTATGTGGCATTGTGCAGAAAACACTGGCGCGAAGGAAACTTAGGACCGGATTTTGTGCGTTAGCACAAACTTGAGATGCCCTAAAAAGCGGGCAGGAATGGAGATAGAATGTCATTACAGTTTGTATTTGGAAATTCCGGCAGTGGAAAATCCAGTTATCTGTATGAGAAGGTACTTGCACAGGCAAAGGAACACCCGGAGCAGAACTTTCTCGTTATCGTGCCGGAACAGTTTACCATGCAGACACAGAGAGAGCTTGTGGAGCGGCAGGCAGATCACGCCATTATGAACGTGGACGTGCTCAGTTTCGCCAGACTTGCCTACCGTGTGTTTGACGAACTGGGCAAACAGGAACTGGTCATTTTGGAGGAGACCGGTAAAAATCTGGTACTGCGCAAGGTGGCAGAGCAGCAAAAAGAGCAGCTTCGCGTACTGGGCGGAAACATCAACAAGATGGGCTACATCGGGGAGGTCAAGTCGCTTCTGTCTGAGCTGACCCAGTACAATATCACGCCGGAACTTCTGGAGGACTTTTTAAACGAGGCATCCATCAGTGAGACTCTCCGCATGAAAATGCAGGATATCCTTACGATGTACCGGGGATTCAGTGAGTATCTGGAAGGAAAGTTTATCACCGCAGAAGAGGTGTTGTCGTTACTCTGTGATGTAGCAGACGAATCGGCTCTTCTTGCCGGAAGTGTGATCGTGTTTGATGAATTTACCGGATTTACACCGATCCAGAACCGGCTGATGAAGCGGCTGCTTCAGATCGCAGATCAGATGATCGTTGCAGTTACGATGGACGTCCGGGAAGATTTTTATCATAGCAGGGGCGTGCATGAACTTTTTTCGATGAGTAAAAAAACGGTGCAGGTACTGCAGCAGATGGCAATGGAGTTACATATTCCGGTTGAGGATGCGGTTGTGTTGGGAACCGGGGAGCACAGACGGTATCAGAATGCACCGGATCTTTTGTTCCTGGAACAGAATCTGTTTCGGATGGGAAAAGATCATGTGGCGGATGAGGAGACGGAGCCGGAACACATCAGGATCGCATGTTTAAAAAATCCGAGAGAGGAACTGCGCTATGTCGCACAGAAGATAACGCACCTGGCAAAAGAAGAGGGATACTGTTACCGCGATATGGCAGTGGTAACGGGCGATGTGATCCAGTATGCCAATTATGTGCCGGAAATCTTTGCGCAGTATGACATCCCTTACTTTATTGACCAGACCAAAAACATTCTGTTCCATCCTTTTACCGAGTGTATCCGTTCCATGTTGGAGATCGTAGAACAGGATTTTTCGTATGAGAGCATCTTCCGCTTTTTGCGTTGCGGTCTTGCGGAAAATCTGCTTTTGTGTGCCGCAAAAAGAAGCGGGTGCATGGAAGAGGTGGAAACGTGGGAGAACCCTCTGACCGAGGATGATGTGGATGCGCTGGAAAATTATATCCTGGCAAAGGGCATCCGTGGAAACCGCAGATGGAAACGGGACTGGACGTTTGTCATGCCGGACGATACGCTGCTTGACATGGCAAGGTTAAACGAAGTCAGAGAGGCGATGTATGTCAGCTTTCAGCCGCTATATCAGGCGTTCCACGGCGAAAAAGAAAACGTAAAAATGCAGACTTACGCGCTGTATACGCTGATCCGTGATCTGGGGTTAGAGGAACTGTTAAAAAAACGTGAGGAAGAGTATGCCCGGCAGGCAGACCCGCTTTCCCAGACCAGGGCAAAAGAGTATGCGCAGATCTACCGGATCACGATGGATCTGCTGGATAAAGTGACGGCACTGTTAGGGGATGAGGTGATTTCCATCCGGGAGTACAGCGATATTTTGGATGCCGGTTTTGAGGCGGCAAAAGTCGGCGTGATCCCGCCGGGAAATGACAAGGTCATTATCGGTGATATGGAGCGTACCAGATTAAACCACATTAAGATCTTATTCTTTGTGGGAGTCAATGATGGGATCGTGCCAAAATCGGGAAACCAGGGCGGCATTTTATCGCAGTTTGAGCGGGAAAAGATGTCGGAATGTAAACTGGAACTGGCACCGACGGCAAGGGAAAAAGTGTTTATCCAGAAATTCTATCTGTATCTGAATATGACAAAACCTTCCAACAGACTCTATGTAACCTATGCGAGAGTCAATGCAGATGGAAAGGCACTGCGCCGTTCCTATCTGATCGGTACGTTATGCGCGCTGTTTCCGGCACTGAAAGTGGAAGAGATCGAGGAAATGCGGACGGCAGAGGAACTGCTGACACCGGAGAGTGCCATGGCATTTTATATGGAGGGATTAAAAGAAGAGGCACTGGATGATCCGGTATGGAAGGAGCGGTGGCTCGCGCTGGCATCCTGGTATTTTTCCAATGAAACATACAGGGAGCGGGCAGAAAAACTGCTGGATGCGGCCTATACGATACACAGCGATCTGCCGATCGACCGGGCGGTCATCAAGGCACTTTACGGAGACACGCTGACCAACAGTGTTACGCGGTTAGAGCGGTTTGCATCCTGTGCGTTTTCGCATTACCTGACCTATGGACTTCTTCTGCGGGAGCGTGAGCAGCAGGAATTTGCAAGTGTGGACATGGGAAATATCTATCATGATGTGTTGGAACATTTCTCAAAGAAGATCGAAGCATCCGAATATAGCTGGTTTGATGTGCCAAAAGACAGACAGGAGGAGTGGATCGCAGAGAGCATGGAGGATGCGGTGGCAAAATATGAGGATGCCTCCGTGTTTGAACATGCGAGAAACCGCTATCTTTTGGAGCGGATGAAGCGCACCGTGCACCGTACCGTGTGGGCACTGCTTGCGCAGATCCGGAAAGGAAAGTTTACGCCAACCGGTTTTGAGGTATCGTTTTCGAGGGTCAATCAGCTGGATGCGATCAACTTTACACTGGGCGAGGAGGAAAAGATGAAACTGTTAGGGCGTATCGACCGGATCGATACCTACGAGACAGACGATAAGATCTATGTAAAGATCATAGATTACAAATCAGGAAATACCTCTTTTTCGCTTCTGAATCTGTATCATGGACTGCAGTTACAGCTGGTGGTCTACTTAAATGCGGCACTGGAACTGGTGAAAAAGCAGCATCCGGAAAAAGAGGCGGAGCCGGCGGGGATCTTTTATTACCACATCACAGACCCGATGGTAGAGACCGATGGAACGCAGTCAGAAGAAGAGATCCGGCGTGCAATCCTAGAACAGTTGAAGTTAAACGGACTGGTCAACGAATCGCCGGACGTGTACGGGGCAATGGATACCGAAATAAGTGGCACTTCGTCTGTCATTCCGGTCGGATTAAAATCAGACGGTTCGCTGCGCGCAACTTCAAAAGTGGCAAGTACCTATGAATTTGGCGTGATGCGTGACTATGTCAGGGAGAAGATCAAAAAGACCGGGCAGGATATTTTTGCCGGAGATGTTTCGGTAAAACCGTACCAGCTGGATGACAGAAGCGGCTGTGACTACTGTCCGTACCATACGATCTGCGGCTTTGATGTAAGGATACCAGGCTTTGGCTATCGGAAACTGGAACAGTTTGACAATGCAGAGGCAATCATAGAAAAAATGAAAGGAACGGAACAATGAGTGTTTCATGGACAACGGAACAGCAGCAGGTCATTGACTTAAGAAACCGCAATATTTTAGTGTCTGCGGCGGCAGGCTCGGGAAAGACCGCGGTTTTGGTGGAGCGTATCATCAAAAGGATCACGGAAAAAGAAAATCCGATCGATATTGACCGTCTGCTTGTCGTGACCTTTACCAACGCGGCGGCAGCAGAGATGCGGGAGCGGATCGGAGCTGCCATCGAGAAGGCACTGATGGAGCAGCCGGAGGATGAACATTTGCAGCGGCAGCTTTCGCTCATCCACAATGCGCAGATCACAACGATCGACAGTTTCTGTCTGTATGTGATCCGAAACCATTTCCATGAGATCGACTTAGAGCCGAATTTCCGGATCGGAGATGAGGGAGAATTAAAGCTGCTGAAAGAGGACGTGTTAAATGCAGTGTTAGAACATGACTATGAGCGGGCACAGGCAGGCGAAGCGGGCAGTGAGGCGTTTTTAAAACTGGTGGAGAGCTATGCTGCGGGCAGAAGTGATGAGGCGTTGCGCGAGATGGTGCTAAGACTGTATGAATTTTCCAAAAGCTATCCGTGGCCAAAGGAATGGCTGGCTTCCTGCGCACGCGGCTATGATATCGCAGATGTTACTGATCTGGATGAGGCAGAATTTATGCAGCCGCTCGTTTCCCATATCAGGCAGATCGCAGGAGATCTGGTGGCATTGACCGGGGATGCGCTTGCACTTGCAAAAGACGACGACGGGCCGTTTATGTACCAGAAAGCATTGGAGAGTGATCTTGAAAAATACAAAGAGATCGCGGAGAGCAAAAGCTTTTCCGGGTTCTATGAGGGATTTTCCAATTTAAGCTATGACAGGCTGGCTTCTTCCAAAAATTTTGAGGGAAGCGCGGAAAAATTAGAGCAGGTCAAGGCGTTGCGGGATAGCGGAAAAGAAACCGTAAAGAAACTGGTAAAGCAGTAC
>JBNMKU010000017.1:0-35202 GCA_050874505.1 Roseburia sp.
GAAAAAGACGCCTTATCCGCATAGGAAGTACCGCTTCCATCCGCTACCGTATTCCATCCGGTAAATTTATAATCTGTCCTGCTGAAAGCATTCCCTGTCAATGAGTAAGTACCGGAATAGTTCAGCTCTGTCATATCCTCCATTGTTCCACCTGTTGCTCCATTTCCATCGAAATGAACTTTATACCGGTACTCCCTGGAATTGGCTTTCAACGTAATATTTTTATTCGGCATAACGCCACTGTAAGGATTGGATGTACTGCTGACATCGCCTGTCCATCCGGTAAAAACATGATAGCCTTTTGCCGTAGCACCCGCGCTATAGCTTTCTCCGTAATAATACTTACCACCACCGGAAACAGCCTGGATCCCATCATCCTTATTGACCGTCAGCTTGTGCTTGTCCCGTGCCATCTGGAGTTTGATGCGGGCGACGCCACCTTCGGGGAGCTTCTTAGGATAATCATGCATGATTGACTCTTCCATTTCTTCCCCCGAATTATCAAAAATATGAACTCCAATATTTCCTGCATTGACCTGTATATAAAACGTTACCGTTCTTTCCGAAGCTGTCGCTGTCGTCGTGAGAGAGGATGTCTTGTCCTGATCCGGTGTTCCGTATGGATAAATATTGTTGAAATTTAATCTTCCTGTCTTACTGCTGTCTATGTTATTTCCAAGACCTTTCATATAGCAATATGCCGGGATCTTAATCGTTCCCTTTATACTAAATCCATTATAGGCACACTTCAGATTGTACCGCTCTACGCTCTTATATGTATAATCGTAGCAACCAGAACCCCCTATTTTTGTCTTTGATGTCGTTACAGTTACTTTTGTGGGACTTCCATCCTTATCCTGTGTATACTCACTGTCAAATTTAAAATGAAATGTTACCTCCCCTGTCTTTGTTCCAGTATCATCATATAGCTCCATAATAAATTTCCCTGTTTTACTGCTATACTCAAACCGTGATGTATCGGCTGCTGAAACAGGTACTGCCATTCCAATTAACATACACAGCATAACTGCCCATACCATCATAATTTTTTTCACATTTTTTACCAATAAAATTCCTCCCTAACTAAATCGTCTACTAGTTTCCATCCGGATAAAATGGACGACCTCCACAATTATAGGCACTCGACGGATCATCGCTTACCGTAACCGTATTTGACCAGTAAAAAGAACAGCTGGGTATCTGATATGTAACAATTGCAGTTCCTTTTTCCTTTGGACTAAGAGTATTTTGTCCAGTTACATCGGAATGGTGTACTTCCACTACATTCTCGTCGCTACTTGTTACAACAACTCTTAAATCGTCTGGAACAACTTCATCGTTAAACATACAACCTGCCGCATGTCCTCTACGAGGCTGATATGCTAAATTTTTCCAAAGTCCTACCCTCATTGCATACACTTTAAATACCGTCTTTATTCTTGGATCTTCCTTTGAAGCAATCGTAACTGTTACAACATCTCCCCAATTTCTCTCCTTATTTGCGAAACTTACAACACCATTTTCGTCCACTGTTACAACACTTTTATCACTGGATTTATAAGTAACCTCTTTGCTCTTTACCCCGGTAATGCTTTGTATCTCAATCTTAGTTGTAGCATACCTTTTATCCGGTACATCCGGGCTGATTGGAATATTATAAACCGCACCATAATCCTTCTTTAACTTGATTTCTCCCTTCGGCGTGGTCTGTGATGCTTTTGCCGTAACCGTTACCTTGAATGTCGCCTTTGCTTTTTTATTCCGGACGGAAGTAACTGTGATTTTCGCAGTTCCCTCTTTCTTCGCTTTGATCCATCCATCCGAATCCACGGCTGCAACTGCCTTATTGCCGGATTTGAATATGACGTCTTTACTGCTGATCCCTTTTACCTTTTTTACGCTGATGACCGTTGTTTCCCCTACACCAAGCTTCACACTCTTGTTGTATAAGGTAATCTTACTTTTCTTTGGTTTTCCCTTTACGGTCAGCTTCAGTGTACCTTTTACCGTTGAATCATAAATAGAAGAAACTGTGATCTTCACATTTCCTTTTTTCTTTGCCTTTATCACACCTTTTTTTGATACCTCGGCAACACTCTTATTGCTGGATGTAAATTTGAGATTTTTATAGCTCAATCCCTTTTCCACAATTCCAGGATACTTCAATTCTCCATTCTGATAGATTGCGATTGCCTTTAAATTGTAGCTTTCCCCGGCATATAACATCATTTTTGATGCATTCAGTGTGATCCGGTTCTTCGCTGCCGCTTCTACCGGCTGCGGCTGATATATCATAAAATTTGTAACCAGCATGGCAAACACCATCAGTACTGCCATTAATTTCTTTGCAATTTCTTTTTTTCTCATAACTCATTCTCCTTAGACTCTTATTTATCCAGAAACATTTCCCTTGTAGTATAAAGTATATTCCTACAAGTTTCTAGTATTTCTTACTATCTTTGTGAAAATGTAACAAAATTTACCATTCTTTTTTGTAAAAGAGCCCACCTAGTTTTATTTTTCTTTTATTTTTTTACCGCTTCATGCTATAATGAGCGCAGGAAAGCCAAGGAGAGCTTGCTCCCTTATGGCGAACGACGAATGCAAAAAGGATGGTCTTTTCTATGCCAAAAACAGCTTTGATCACCGGTGCCTCCCGCGGCATCGGACGTGCGATCGCAATTGAATTTGCGAAGGCAGGCTACCAGCTTGTGATCACCTGCTCCAGATCCGAGACAGCTCTTCTGGATCTGAAAGATTTTTTAGAACGCGAATATCATACCCAGGTACTCACCAGTGTCGGAGATGTAGCTTCTTATTCCTATATCGAACAGCTTTTTTCTGAGGTTGCTACACGTTTCGGCGGCGTTGATGTCCTTATTAATAATGCAGGGATTTCTTATATCGGGCTTCTAACTGATATGAGCATTGAAGATTGGAATCGTATTGTTGGAACAAATCTGACCTCTGTTTTTTCCACCTGCCGCCTTGCCATTCCGCATATGGTACACTGCAAACAAGGGAAGATCATTAACATTTCCTCTGTCTGGGGCATTGCGGGTGCTTCCTGCGAGGTTGCATATTCCGCCTGCAAAGGTGGGATCAATGCCTTTACAAAGGCACTTGCCAAAGAACTTGCTCCGAGCAATATCCAGGTAAATGCCATTGCATGCGGCGTGATCGATACCTCCATGAATGCCTGCTTTTCCGAGGAAGAACGAATGGCTCTGGCAGAAGAGATCCCGGCAGGACGTTTTGGCAGACCGGAAGAAGTCGCTTCCCTTGCCTTACAGCTTGCAACTGAAAATCAGTATCTGACTGGTCAGATCATCACATTAGACGGCGGATGGCTCTAAACCATCCGCATTTTTCTTATTATGTAAGAAGTGTATTCGCATTTCGCGTATTTTTCCATATTTTTACCTATGAGGCAATACAATGTTAGTATATTACAAATGATACGAGGTGAATCTATGAATTTGGGAGAACGCATCCAATGCCTGTTAGACGAAAAAAATATGACACAACGCGAATTAGCACAGTTACTGCATCTGGCACCCAATACAGTCAACGGCTACATCAGGAACTATCGTTCCCCTGACTGCTCCACCATTGTCTCGATCGCATCCCATCTGGACACCAGTTCAGATTATCTGCTTGGTCTGTCCGCCTGTACCAGCCCTTACCTGACCCATCTTACTGCAGAAGAACGCAAGATATTAGTACGCTATCGCCGTATGGATCCCGACAGAAAACAATTTATCTTAGAGCTTGTTTCCTCTTTATAGCAGAATTCTGATCGCACAATATCTGCTATCACTCTTTTTATGAAAGCAAAAAATCCGCCTGCACCTTCCGGTACAAGCGGATTTTCACTATCACATTGTCTCTTTTTTCTGTGCATCCAGTACAATGACCGTACGCGGTGGTATCGTCAACAGCTTTTTCCCCACAAATTCCGTATACGTCTCCATATCTGTTCCATCCTTATATTCGACTGCCGTATTGATGCAGATATGCCATTCGTAGCCGTCCGGCAGATCCGGAAGCTGCATTTTAAGCGGTTCCCAGTACGCATTCATGGTATAGAAAACATATTCGTCTCTCGTATCTTTTTCATCTCGTCCGGCATACATGACACCGATCAGACGGGTCGTATAATCTGTTCCATTTTTCCACGGTGCACCATTGTGGATACTGATCTCCGGCAGATTGGAAGTCGCGATCTTGGTGTTTTTCCTTAAGATTGCATATTTTTTCCGGAAAGCGATCATATAGCGGAAGAAATCGTGGATCTCCTGATACTGTTCCAGACGTCCCCAGTCCAGCCATGAGATCAGGTTATCCTGACAATAAGCATTATTATTTCCAAACTGGGTATTGCAAAACTCATCTCCTGCGTAAAACATCGGGGTTCCACGGCTGCACATCAGCGTTGCAAACGCATTTTTTACCATGCGCCTGCGCAGTCCCTCGACCTGTGCATCGTCTGTCTCGCCTTCCACGCCACAGTTCCAGCTGTTTCCATTGTTATCCCCATCGGTATTGTTCCAGCCATTTTTCTCATTGTGCTTGGTATTGTAAGAATACAGATCATACAGGGTAAATCCATCATGGCAGGTGATAAAATTCACGGAAGCTCCCTTTCCACGATAAGTCGGATCATACAGATCGGTCGAACCAGTGATACGGGTGATCGCAGCACCCGCCATACCCTCGTCGCCCTTTAAGAACCGGCGCATATCATCCCGGTATCTGCCATTCCATTCTGCCCAACGGCTGAACGACGGGAAACTTCCTACCTGATACAGTCCGCCTGCATCCCATGCCTCTGCGATCAGCTTTACTTTTCCAAGGATGGCATCACAGGCGATCGCCTGCAGCAATGGCGGGTCCGCAAGCGGCGCGCCTTTCTCATCCCTGGTCAGAATAGATGCAAGATCAAAACGGAAGCCATCTACCCGGTATTCCGTTACCCAATAGCGAAGGCAGTCAATGATAAACCTGCGGACTGCCGGTTGATTGCAGTTCATTACATTTCCACAGCCGCTGAAATTATAATAATAGCCATCCGGTGTTAAAATATAGTAAATATTATTGTCAATTCCTTTAAATGAAAAGCACGGACCATTTTCATTACCCTCTGCCGTGTGGTTGAACACAACATCGAGGATCACCTCGATCCCATTTTCCTTTAATTCGTAGATCAGACGTTTCAGTTCCTCCCCCTCATGGTTATGCTCTACCACAGAAGTATAACTGGTGTTTGGTGCAAAGAAACAGACCGTGTTATAGCCCCAGTAATTATATAACTGCTCGCCATCCACGATACGATAGCTTTCCATCTCATCAAATTCAAAGATTGGCATCAGCTCTACCGCATTGACTCCAAGATCTTTTAAATATGGAATCTTCTGCCGCAATCCTTCATAAGTGCCTTCCGTTCCCGGTAACACCTTAGAAGAACCATGTTTTGTAAATCCACGGACGTGCATCTCATAGATGATGAGGTCCTCCGGATCATGCTCCAACTGCTTGATCGCACCCCAGTCAAACGTATTCTCCACGACTCTGGCATGATAAACAAAATCCGCTCCACCTTCCGGCCGCTCGCCCCAATGTCTCTGTCCCGTTACCGCTCTGGCGTAAGGATCAAGCAGGACATTTTTCCGGTCAAATAAAAGTCCCCTTTCCGGCTGATATGGTCCATCCAGTTGGAACGCATATTCAAATTCTTCTATATCCAGTCCAAATACGAGCATCGAATAGGTGTTACCGACATGATAAGCTTCCGGATACTCGAGCACCGCAAATGGTTCCTTTTCCTGCGGATGAAACAACAGCAGACTACAGCCTGTCGCACCAAACGAATGAATCGTAAAACTGACGCCCCTTGACGTTGCTGTTGCACCATCACGGTTGTAAAATCCCGGTCTTACCTGAAATCCGGCAATTTCATCCATAGGCTGGAGTCCCTGTGAATGTGCTTCTGCTCTCTGGGATAAAAAATTCATTGTTCGTCCTCCTGTTTGCCATACTTCCGATAGCCTGGATGTTTTCCACTCATTTTATAATAATTCTTCCGTAAATCCACAAGTGTGTCAATGTTTTCCCGGTCGATCTCCTCTGCACCGCCAAGCAGATGTGCGGTCAACGTGATCTTGGCAAACTGCTCTAACGTTTCCATCCGGTAATATGCTGTATACACATCTGTGCCAACCGTTACTGCACCATGATTTTTTAATAAGATTGCATCATGCTCCGGCAGATATGGGGTAATGGCATCCGGTACTTCCGGTGTTGATGGTGTCGCATAAGGTGCGATTGGAACAGAACCGAGTGCAAGTACGGTCTCTATCATCGAATACTCATCTAATGGACGGTTTGCAACTGCAAAACCGGTTGCAACCGGCGGATGTGCATGCAATACAGCGCGCACGTCATCCCGCACCTCGTAGCAGCGGAAGTGCATTTTCATTTCCGAAGAAGGACGGTAATTCCCCTCCGCCTCCAGGATCGTGCCTTTTTCATCGATCCGCACCAGCATCTCCGGTTTTACCATACTTTTGGATACACCGGTCGGTGTGGCAAGAAATGTGCCATCTTCCAGTTTGACCGATACATTGCCGTCATTGGATGCTACCCATCCTAACTGCCACATACGATAGCATACATCACAGACCTGTTCCCTTACTTCCATGTAACTTAACATACTTATCCTCGTTTCTGCGCAATCGCTAATCCATCACAGACTTTTCTCTCATTATACGACCGCAAACTGTGAATTTCAACCTCGAGAAACACGCTTTGCGGGTTACGTTTCTCATACTTGTATTTTACCCGGAAAATGCTATGATAAAAACAGTCAACTTGAATTTTTTTAACCATAAAGGAGTACACTATGTCACAGATCATCCATGTGAATACCGACCAGAACGATTCCAATGCTTTTCACAGCATCCATGCGGCACTGCAAAGTATTCCATCCGACAATACTACACCAATTATCATTGAGATCGCTCCGGGTACTTACCGCGAAAAACTGACGATCGATAAACCTTATCTTACCCTGCTTGGCAGTGGTGCGCAAAACAGTGATACCGTACTAAGCTACGATGATTATGCCAATGACACGCTTCCAAACGGAGAAAAGCGCGGCACGTTCCGTTCTTACAGTGTTCTTATTGATACACATGATATTACCTTGCGCAACTTAACGATTGAAAATGCCTCCGGTGATTCCAAAACGCATGGACAGGCGATCGCCCTTTATGCCGATGGAGACCGGCTGCTTTTAGACCATTGCAGACTGCTCGGTCATCAGGACACCCTTTTTACCGGTCCGCTTCCTCCAAAGGAGATCAAACCGGGCGGTTTTGTCGGCCCCAAACAGTTTGCACCACGCATCAATGGCAGACATTACTATAAAGACTGCTATATCTGCGGCGATATCGACTTTATCTTTGGCAGTGCAACCGCATATTTTGAGAACTGCACGATTGAATCCCTGTATCGTCCACTGGATGGAGAGGATCAGATCCAGGGCTATACCACAGCAGCCTCTACCCCGGAAGGTCAGAAATACGGCTATGTCTTCTCTCATTGCGCATTTACATCCGCACAGTGTCCGGCTCATTCCGTCTATCTTGGCCGCCCCTGGCGTGACTATGCCAAGACCGTTCTGTTAAACTGCTCCCTTGGCGCGCATATCCATCCAGCCGGTTTCCATGACTGGAACAAACCGGCGGCGCATGCCACCATGTTTTATGCAGAATACCAGAGCACTTCCCTGTCAGGAGATCCATCTGCCAGAACGCCTGACGCTGTTTTTCCTGACCGCGCATCATTCTGCCACACCTTAACCGATGCACAGGCGGCGCATTATGCAAAAGAACTCGTTCTCGGGGACTGGGAACCGCTTGTATAATCTTTGAAATAATGTTAAAATACCATTCATAAACGATATGATCTAAATAACAGGGAGGTTACATCACATGCAGGAAAAAATTTATAAAGTAATGGGGTCTACCGGAGCAGCAACACTTGCCGTTGGTATCTGTGTTCTGGTCGGTGGCATCGTATCTGGCATTCTTCTGATTGTAAATGGTGGAAGGCTTCTCAAAAATAAAGGAAACGTCATGTTCTAAGTGACGTTTCCTTTTTGAATCCGTTTTGCTATTTCATATTCCACTTCCGAAATTGCTTCGTTTTCCACAAATTCCTGATCCTCTTTCGATAATTCCATCTTTTTTAACTCGCACACCGTATCCGCTTTATAATGTGTTACGATCTCGTTTAATTTCCGGTAAAATGCGATCAATGTCATAAAATCAGTGGTTTTCTCCAGTCTGCACGTTCCGGTACGCTTCTGCTCCCATTCCAGACTGCTGATCGCCTGCATGGCAAGGCGGCATTCATGGTTTAAATCTGACACCTCCATCAGGATGTCCGGCCGTTTCTTATAATAGGAAAGAAAACATTTTTTTGCCCCTTCTATATCTTTCTCCCGGAAAAATCCGGCGATCTGCCGCTTTAATTCTCCGGTCTCTGCCTTTTCACCAATTAGACCTACCATGGATTCCTTTACCTTAAGATGTTCTGTGACCACAAAGACATAGAAAAGAAATTCAGAAAAGAATCCAAACAGCCGCTTCTGATATCCGTCATACCCTGTCATGTCGATCCGCTTCTGTGCCTCAAACAGCAGTGGGAACAAAAATTCCATATACCGGTCATACAGTGGCTTTGCCATGACAAACATATTGCCAAAATACGTCCGCTTCTCGTGCACAAGCCGCTCATAGTTTTCATAATACTTCGGGGCAAGCTCCTTTATGACCTCCCCTAACACATCCAGATCCGCAGAACTGTGTCTGTCATCGAACGCATCATAATAAGAATACTCCAGTGTCAGAAGTTTTGTCGTCACGACATCATATTCTGCCAGCAGTTCCCGCAGTTCTTTTTCTGTATACAGTTCTCCTTTTTCGTTGATCAGATATCGTCTGTAGTGCACGCAGCCGACATAATCCGAAGTCCGGTCATTCTTCCAGACCCAGTAATGTCCGGTCAGCTCGCTGTAATACGGATTTTGCTCCGAGATCTGATCCCCGGTATCATCTGTAAGGTATCCTAACTTATCGTGCAATGCGGCACCAACCTGCAGGGGCACATACAACGTATCCTGCGGCGGTGTAAATGGTTTGTGTGTCATCGTATAGATCTTCATCATGGCATTGGCTCCTGTATCTCAATCTTCTTTCCAAGTTCTTTTGCGTAGGCAAGCAGTGTTTCATTTTCCATATCCCACGCCCCAAACTCACTCCTGCAGCAAATAACATGATCCACCTGACGGATCCATTCTCTTGCCCGTTCACACTGCACAGACGTGATCTTTGAAAATGCCTCCGCCGCGATCACCTCTGACGCCAGTGCCTCTGCCACCGGGTAATCGATGTCATTTTGAAACAGGATGCCGGTCACAAACGGAATACCCTGCCGCTGTAACCTGTGATACGCTGCCTTGCCACTGCCGCCTCCGGCAATGACAAAAACTTCTGGCTCTCCTTTCGGTGCTTCCAGTTCAACCATCCCGCTCCTGTCATCATAAGATCCGCTCGTTAAATGAAACAGTCTGCGAATGTAATCTCCCTGAAAGATCTCATCCGGCGTTCCAATGCGCCACATCCTATCTTCTCCAACACACAGGATCAAATCCGAAATGCGTTCTGCCAGATCCAGCTCATGCAGCGATATAACTACCGTAAGATTCTTCCGTTTGGTCAGCCGTTGCAGGGCAGACAAAAATTCCAGTTTATAACGGATATCCAGATATGAAGTCGGCTCATCAAGCAAGATCAGTTCCGGTTCCTGTGCGATTGCCCGGGCGAGCAGGACGCGCTGTCTCTGTCCATCACTGATCTTCGTATAATCCTGCTGCCCCAATGACGTGACCCCGACCAGTTCCATTGCTTCCTCTACCGCCTGTTCGTCTGCAGAAGACAGCACACCAAACCTGCCAGTATACGGATAACGCCCCATCTCCACCATATCCCGGCAGGTCATCAGTTCTGCATGAAGCCGCTCGGTAAATACGACCGCCATCTTTTTTGCCCGCTCCTCCCGGCTCATCCGGGCAAGATGCGCCCCATCCAGATAAACCGTGCCCGTTACCGGGGCAAGCTGTGATGCGATACTTTTTAAAATGGTCGACTTACCCGCGCCATTGGGCCCGATAAGCGTTAAGATCTCTCCCCTGTTTAAGCCAAATGAGATTTCTTCTACAATCGGTTTTCCCTCATATCCAACAGAATAATTTTCTGCTTTCAAATAATAATCTGCCATGCTTATCTTTCCTTTTTCCGCAATAAAACAACGATCACAACCGGAGCTCCAAACACTGCCGTTACCGTACTGATGGACAATTCTGTGGGAGCAAATATCGTTCTCGCCAAAAGATCACAGAACAGGCAGAACACACTGCCTCCCAAAAAGGTTGCCGGAATCATGACAAGCGGCTTTGTCGTGCCAAAGAGCTGTTTTACCAGATGCGGGACTGCGATCCCGACAAAGGACACCGGCCCTGCAAATGCCGTGATACAGGCTGCCAGAATACTGGAAAGCAATACGAGTGCCACCTTTAACCTGCCCACATCCACGCCCATTGCCCTGGCATATCCCTCACCCAGACCAAATGCTCCGATGGGTTTTGCCAGAAAAAGGACACACACGGTACTCACAAACATAACGACCGCCATGACCGACACATTTTCCCACGACATTCCGGAGAAACTGCCCTTTGACCAGTTGTGAAGATTTACGATATCCGCATCGTCTGCAAATGTCACGACAAAATCCGTGATCGCCGAACAGATATAACCGATCATGACACCACTGACGATCAGCATGGACATCTTATCCACTGCCTTTGCCATCAGAAGTACAAATCCCATCGAGAGAAATGCCCCGAAAAACGCGGCAAAAATAAGTGCCGCCGAACTGACCTTTACCGCCTGTCCAAGCAGAAATACCATGGCAAGCGCGACTGTCAGTTTCGCTCCGGATGAAATTCCAAGGACAAATGGTCCCGCGATCGGATTGTGAAAAAATGTCTGTAACAGATAACCGGAAAGTCCCAGCGCGCCACCTAAGATCGCGGCTGAGAGGGCTCTCGGTAGTCTGATCTGAAACAGGATATTTGCTTCAACCTGAGAGAGTGCCTCCCCTTTTATGAAACGGAATATCCCTTCCAGCGGAATGGTTACACTGCCCATGCAGATATTTGCCAGAAGCAGTCCACCTAATACCAAAAGCAGGATCACATATGCCACACCATATCGTTTCTTTTTCTGTTTTATCAGGGCAGCCGGTACAGATATGTCATCTCCGTCTCCCCTGTAAGCATCGAGTGAATGTCCTTTGTCAACGTTCCGATGGACATCGATTCCTGATATAAATTTTTTGTTGTGCAAAAGACATTTCCCTCCTGTACTGCCTTAAAATCCCCGAGCAGGCTGCTCTTTCCTAACAGTTCATCGATACTGCCTACCTCTCCGTCGATACTGCTGTTATAGATCAGATAGTCCGCATCCTGCGCCGCCGCATAAAATTCTTCCATCTGCATCGTTACGGATGAGGATCTGCTCTGCGAATCACCAAGGGAATCAAACACGTAGGTGCCGCCTGCCAGCTCGATCATCTTCGGAATATAATCGGAAGATTTTCTTACATTTACCGCTCCGTTTGTGGTGATAAAGAAAAAGGCAACCGTCTTTCCGGTCGGCTCTCCACAGATGGCATCCTCAAATGCCGCTTTCTCTCCGTCAAATGCCCGCTCTGCCTGTTCCTCTTTTCCTAATAATACACCATAAAGCTTTACCCATTCAACCCTTCCAAGCGGATGCGTTTCATAGCTGGAATAATCCAAAAAGACCGGGATTCCGAATTTTTCCAGTTTTTCCCTTACTTCAGGGGCATGGTTTATCATCGTATTCTCTATCGCAAGACGGCAGCCCTCCGAGACGATCCGCTCATAATCCGGCGCACTGTACTTGCCTGCATATAAAATACTCCCCTCTTCCATTGCCTCTTTTGCTTCTTCAATATACCATCCACTGCTTTTCGTTCCAGACAGGCTGATGGCATCTAACGCATCGATCGAGGTGATCATATCCATGACCGCCGTTGCGGCAAGATAGATATGATCTACCGGCTGGTTTAATACCACAATATCCGATTCCAGGTCATCCGGTGCTTCTTTTCCCTCTGGCACCACCAAAAAACGGCTTCCGTCTGAAATGGAAATCAGTCGGTAGCCGTCCTTATATTCATCGATCGCAAATTCTTTTGCATAGTCCAGTTCCATCCGATCTTCATATTCCAGCATGGAACTGATCTCCTGCTGCACCGGGATCCCGCTCTGCTGCTCTGTGCTCCCCTTTCCGGCACAGGCACCGACTGATGATACCAGCAGAAAAACTGCTGCCATCATCAGCCCAGATCTCACTGACCTGAAAAAATAATCTGTTTTTAATTTACTTCGCATTATTTTTCCTTTTTTTCACACAAATTAAAACAATTCCTGCTGCCACACAGACTGCAGCAACGACAACAACGATAACCGGCACTGCACTGGATTTTTCTTCCCCTTTTATGCTATCCGTATGGAACATAAGTGTGTAATCAATCTCATGCGGTGTACTCATTGCCACGGTATCTGCAACTACCGGCATTTCCTTATCGAAACAAAGAACCGGGATCTCAAACGTGGAATTGCCCTCTGTATTGACCGGCAAATATTTTTCGCCATTTACCAGCATATAATCATAGTTCGGACTGCTCCACACGATCGTTGCGGTTGCTTTTTTCCCTTCTATGGTAAGAACTGCAGGAGACTCTATTGTAGCTCTTCCGCTTCCACCTGCCAGATCTACGGTTACCTGATATGTTCCATCCGGCTGGTCAATCTCTTCCTGCTCTAAGAGCACTGTGGTCTCTGTCGGCTCAGTTTCCTCTTCTGGCAGGGTTTCTTCTGTAGCCTGTGTCTCTGCCTCCAATGGGATCAAAACAGCTCCCTCCGGCAAAGTTGCCGCATCAAAGCAGATCTGATGGTCATACCATTTTTCTTTCCGTTTGCTGAATCCGGTACACTCAAGTTCCTTATTTAGTGCCTCCACCGGCACCTCGTAAGTATAGGCTCCGTCTGCATCTTCCTGATACTCTGCGTACGCATCGGCATCTGCCGCAAGTGCCTGCTCGCCGGTTCCCATGTAAAGTCTTAAATAGCCTTTGCCTCCCAGTGTGAGGACTGCCTTCATCTCGCCATCCTTCACGGTCAGCTCCGCTTTGACGATCCGGAACATCGACGAACTGGATTCCACTTCGATCTCATAAGTTCCATCTGCAACATCGGTGCCATAAACCGGTACCATATCTGCATTTCCGACCTCTTTCGCAGGTGCTTTTTCGTCATCCCCTGCCACCATATCAGAAACCGGACGATCCTCCTCCGTATCTGAGATCAAAACAATGTCTTCTACACTCTGGGTTGCTTCCTGCCCATATGAATTTACCGGTGTAAAGATCACACCGGTAAACAGGGTCAGAAGCATCAGGTATCCTGTTAATTTCTTTCTTACCATAATACTCCTTTTTGTTCGTTATTATTTTGCAAGCTGATCGATCGCATCCTGTGTATGCTGTACATAAACCTGCTGGATTGCTTCGTTCTGTCCAAGCCCCTCTAAGATACACTCTACTTCAAAGCCCTCTTTTTCGAAAGTGCTCTTCCATGAGTCATCCTCGTCGCCTGCCATGTCATTGTTTGCATGATCTCCTGCTACTACCATCAGAGGCTCTAATACAACTTTTTTGTATGTTCCTTTTTCTTTGACTGCTGCAACAACATCATCCAAAGAAGGCGTTGCCTCTACAGTTCCAACATAATAATTTTCAAATCCTGCTGCAGTTAATTTCTCCTGCAAGGTTGCATAAACGGTGTTGGAATCTGCCTCCGTACCGTGTCCCATGAAGCAGATCGCGGTCTCGCCATCATCATAAGATGCGGTATGATCTGTAATTGCTGCAACAACGGCATCATAATCTGCATCGCTTGTCAGTAACGGTGCTCCCATTACAACCTGATCAAATTTATCCTCGTAATCTTTGAGTGCATCTGCAAGATCTGTGTACTCATAACCGTTCATCAGATGTGTCGGCTGCACAACCAGTGTCTTGATACCATCTGCTACGGCGCGGTCTAATGCTTCCTCTACGTTATCGATCTCAAGTCCGTCTCGCTCTTTTAATTTATCAATGATGATCTGGCTGGTAAATGCTCTGCGCACTTCATACTCTGGAAATGCCTCTGCGATCGCATTCTCGATCGCTCCGATCGTAACATCTCTGCTGTCATTGTAGCTGGTTCCAAAGCTGACAACTAAAATTGCCTGATCTCCTGCTGCGTTCTGCTCCACTTTCTCTGTCTCCTCTACACTCTCTGTAGGTGCAGTACTGCTCTCTGTGGCTTTTTCCTGCTCTACCGTCTGCACATCCTGTTTTGCATCCTCTGTTGCAGTCGTCTTGTTGCTTCCGCATCCTGCTAACAGACAGGCACCTGCTACAAGTGCACTCATCATCCACACACTGAATCTCTTTTTCATTTTCTTTCTACCTCCATCAAAGCTGTTTGTTTCTTAGAAGAATATAGGAAAACCCATTTCCAGCCCGAAAAAGTATACAAAAGAAAAACCTTTACCAGTGACAGGCAAAGGTTCCGATTCTTAAAATGCAGACATTTTAATCGTACAACCAATTACTCGTGGCTTAGAACTATGTTCCCGTACAACAGCAAGGCAGGTCTCCTGGCTTATAGATCATCGCTTCCACCCTCTTCCCGGTTGCCCAGTGAGTCATTGGCTTTGCTCCCTAAATACAGTGACGAGTTCGTACAGGATTCGCACCTGTTTCCCTTTTCACCAGATCAAACGGACCGCTCCGTTTATCTGACACCTTCTGTTTCCATATTCAACTGCGTACTACCTTAGCACACTTTTTTACTTAACGCAAGCAAAACAATGCCACGATCGCTCGGATCATAATAAACTTTCTACATATTTTTCCACATCCGTCATGTCCGCAGTCGGTTCAAAACGTTTTACCACGTTTCCATTCCGGTCTACGATAAATTTGGTAAAGTTCCATTTGATATCCGGCTCATTTCTGAAATTCGGGTGAAGCAGCTCAATGTTTGCCTCGATCAGTCCGGTCAGCGGATGTCCCTCATCAAAGCCTGCAAATCCCTGCTCTTTCTGCAGATAGGAAAATAATGGATGGGCATGTTCCCCGTTTACCTCAAGCTTTGCAAAATGCGGAAAGGTCAGTCCAAATTTCGCATCACAGAATTTCACGATCTCCTCGTCACTCTCCGGTGCCTGATGTCCGAACTGGTTACATGGGAATTCCAGTACCTCAAATCCTCTGTCATGGTAGGTCTCGTAAATCTTTTGCAGCTCATCATACTGCGGTGTGAATCCACAGCGGGTCGCACTGTTTACAATAAGAAGCACCTCGCCCTTGTATTCGCTCAGTTTCATTGTTTCTCCGTTTACTTTTTCCACTTCAAAATCATAAATATTCATCATAGTTCTTCCTTTCTTTTGGTTATTTCAAATTAAATTGTGTCCAATGTTTTTTTGTTAATTAGATTGTACTCAATTTAATTTGTTTTGTCAATCTCTTTTTTTATTTTTTAGATACAAAAAAAGCCCGGAAAAGACGGAACCGATCCGTTCTTTCCGGGCTTTCTCTTCTATTCTATTATGCTTCTGCTTTCTCTTTTGTTCCAAACAGTTTCTTTAAGCAGCTAAATGCTACCATAACACCCAGTACCATTAAAAGGACTGCTACGATAAACTGCAATCCGTCTACCAGTAAGGTTGCCTGGCCACTTACCATATTGCCGACCAGTGCGATCGTCTTCTGGATCAGTGCGGTAAAGGTAACTGCCAGCATGACAAACATTGGGATGTAAAGGGTCCATCCGGTTCTTCCTGTCGTCTTTAAAAATACTGCCAGTGCGATCAGTACCAGTGCTGCCAGCAGCTGGTTTGCGGAACCAAAGAGCGGCCATACATTGTTATATCCGCCTAAGGTCAACAGATATCCAAAGAATAAGGTAATTACTGTTGCAAAATATTTATTCGTGAGCACTCTCTGCCATCCAGGCATCTTACTCGGATCTGTGGTATCTCCATAGAATAATTCCTGGAAAGACATACGTCCGATTCGTGCAACTGAGTCCAGTGAGGTAAGTGCCAGTGCAGATACACACATGGTCATAAATACGGTTGCGACCTGTACCGGAAGTCCTAATTTTTCTAAGAAACCTGCAACACCACTTGAGAAGATGGAAAATGGTGTTCCGTCCGGTTTGGTTCCGTTTACGGCTACTGCGCCTACTACAACAAGTGAGATGATACCAAGTAAGGACTCAACTACCATTGCGCCGTAACCAACCATCGGCATATCTTTTTCATTGCTGATCGTCTTAGAGGAAGTTCCTGAGGAAACCAGGCTGTGGAAACCGGATACCGCACCACAGGCGATCGTAACAAACAGGGTTGGGAACATATAGCTTCCACCTACGTTAAATCCGTTAAACGCATTCAGCTGCATAGTCGGATGTGCAACAACGACACCTACAACTGCTCCGATGATCATTCCAAGTAACATAAAGGTTGTCATGTAATCTCTTGGCTGCATCAAAAGCCACATTGGCATAACCGATGCGAAAAACAGGTATGCCATAACGATGTAGATCCATGCTGTTTTACTTGCATAAATTGGAAGTTTCATTCCTACGATAAACATAACTACAAGAAGGGCAATGGCGATGACGGCACGCACAATCTCACTCATTTTGCCAACATGTTTCTGGATCACACCGAAAATAATAGCAACAACGATAAATAACATGGAAATAGAAGCCGCTGCAGAGTTTGCATAACTGGTCTCTGCTGTCATTCCCTCGACACCGACACCAACAAAGGTACCTGCAACCATATCGGTAAATGCTGCGATAACAAGTAAAGTAAACAGCCAGCAGAACAACATAAATAATTTTCTTCCGCTTCTTCCGATATATTTCTCAATGATCATTCCCATTGATTTTCCTTCGTTCTTTACTGAGGCATACAGTGCTCCGAAATCCTGTACGGCTCCGAAGAAAAGTCCTCCGATGATCAGCCAGAGCAATACCGGTACCCATCCGAATACGGATGCCAGAATCGGTCCGGTTACAGGGCCTGCTCCTGCGATGGATGAGAACTGATGTGAAAATACGGTAAACTTGGATGATGGAACGTAATCCTCTCCATCCTCATGCGTATATGCCGGTGTTTTTGCCTCCGGGTCAATTCCCCATTTCTTTGCAAGCCAGCGTCCGTAAAACAGATAGCCGGCGCCTAATGCAACAATTCCAATTAACACAATAACTAAACCATTCATCTTTTTCCCCGCCAAAGGCGGCTCCCTTCTAAAAATTCGCAAAGAGTATTGCATGTTTGTTCCAGGGAACAAAAAAGCCCTCATCTGTTAAAAGACGAAGGCTAAACTTCCGCGTTACCACTTTACTTGCCGCTTTTCGCGGCCTCTCATCCTCATCTCTCACTCCATAACAGCAAAAATAACTGTATGACAGCGAAATAACTGCTACTTCGTAGAAATAAGCTTCTTTGTAACGGTAGAAAACCGGTGTCACTTACTATCCCATCGGGAATTCAGCTCACTGCTCGCAGAGGATAATCATCAAAAGGGTACATCGCCTCGCACCAGCCGGCGACTCTCTGTCTGTATCGGATTTTTGATGACCGTATTCTGTTCTTTGCATTTGCTCTTTGTTAAGTGATACGATAACACTGTATTTTTCTAAAGTCAATATTCCTGACTATAGGTTTTTTTCATCTGTGATATAACCATATGTTATATTATTTACTCATAGAACTTCATTTTCTTCTCGATAAGCTTTTCTCCCTCATACACCAGTTTCAGGGTAAAAAAGCGTGTTTCCCCATCCAGAAGCGGCTTTAAGAAGATGGCATCCCCCTCCCAGGTTGGGAGATCCAGCACCTTTTCTTTTTCGATCCAGCAGAGGTCTCCCTCATTGCAGGCGATCAGTTCGCCTTCAAATCCGTCCGCGGTAAACAGACACATCATTTCCGGCTCACACGCATCGCTGATGAACGTGATCACACTGCGGAACTGATAGGATGTAAGCGTAAGCCCGGTCTCTTCTTTCACTTCCCGAAGCAGACATTCTTCCGGGTCTTCCATCGCCTCCGCATGTCCTCCGACACCGATCCATTTATTTTTATTGATGTCTTTTTTCTTTTTTGTCCGATGGAGCATCAGATACTTTCCATCTTTTTCAATATAACATAATGTGGTCATTTTCATGGTCTGTGTTTCCTGCCTTTTTCTGTTATTTTCGGCTGCGCCCTACTGCTGCATTTTATCGCTGCACTTCACTGCATATAGTCCTACCGCAAACATCAGCAAATGCCCAAAGCTCTCTGTAGCTGCCGCCAGATCATGGCACCAGTCATAAGGGATGCTTGTTAATATTTCACACAACACCAGCCCTCCAAGCGGGTTAAATACGACCATCCATTTCGGCACTTTAAGTCTCTGGCTGATGACCAGATATCCTGTTGCAGTGGAAATCCCAACGTCTGCTACCAGATAATATACCATAAATGGAGCGATAATGTATATCCCGATCTCATTTGTGATATCCGCTGCCATCTGAAAATCGCCCTGATAAGCAAAAACGGTTTTGCAGATGATCGGCATCAGACAGCACATAATGTGGATAAACAGACAGGACAGCACGCAGGACATTGATCCCACCCGGAATATTTTGTGCATACGCGCAGAATGTTTCGTTTGATTTTGCATGCAACTCTCCTGTTGCATGCAACGCTCCCGCACCAGTTCCTGCATCCCCTGTATTCCGATCCAGTAGAGCGGCTGCGCCACTGCTGCCAGTAAAATAGATGCCTCAAACCGCCACATCGACATTTTCTGCCAGTTCGTATTGACGAAAACACCAATTTCCTGATTTCCGGTTCCTTTTACATCTAAAAGCCAGTCTCCGATCATAAATAAAAGCATTGCTGCCATACCTGTGTAAAATCTGGTTTCCCTGTTTTTTCCCTTCTTTTTCATAACATCTCACATCATCCAATTATCCTCTTTTGAAGGTAATGGATTCTTCTCCTCTCCTTAATTTGGTCTTGACCTTTTATTGCAGGCTGTGGTTAGTTTCATCTAACTCATTGTCATAATACCACCAAGTGAATCTAATAGCAAACTCTTTTTTCCTGCTCTATCTGCGGCTACCGCCTGACTTCCATTTCCCGGCCGGGATCTGCGCCAGTATGATCGCGCAAAAGATCAGTCCACATCCCATCAGCTCTTTGGTATCCAGCCGCTGTTTTAAGATCAGCCATCCAAACAGTGCAGAAAATACCGCCTCTAAGCTCATGATCAGAGAAGCGACCGTCGGATTTAGTCCCTCCTGCCCGATGATCTGTAACGTATATCCCACGCCACAGGACAATACCCCTGCATAGAGGATCGGCATCCATGCCTCCCAGGATAAAAATGCCGGAAGCCATGCCAAAAATCCACTCACGGAGTGCCCCATATCAACCCAGAACATTGGGATTGCCGTAAGCACCGCCGTCACTAAAAACTGTAACATGGAAAGTCTCACGCCATCCACCCTGGGCGAAAAGTAATCCACAAATAAGATCTGGATAGAAAACCCCAGTGCACAACACAAGAGTAACAGATCTGCCGGCTGGAAGCCCCTCGTATCCTGCATACACAAAAAATAAAGTCCAACCAGTGCCAGTGCAACGGCGAACCAGATATTCCATCCACATTTTTTATGTAAAAAAATTCCCAGGATTGGCACAAGAAGGATATATACTGCGGTTAAAAATCCCGCCTTTCCGGTACTTGCTCCCATGTTAATGCCCAGCTGCTGCAGGTTTGCTGAAATACACAGTGAAATTCCACAGCAGATGCCGCCTTTCCATAATAACCGGTACTCTTCCCTCGTCTGCGTTTTTTTCGGAGACCTCCCACTCCGGTCTAAAAATTTCATCACCGGAAACAATACGATCGCCCCGATCAGACTCCGGATACAGTTAAAAGAATAAGATCCGATCGCATCTCCACCTGTCGTCTGTGCAACAAATGCTGCTCCCCAGATAGCAGCGGTCAATAACAGAAGCAAACTGTTTCCTGTTGTCTTTGGTTTCATTGTGTCACTCCTTTTTTGTCAAAACACAGTCTCATCTGATACCAGACAACATTGCCATGTACCGATTGTGAAATTCCTTCATTTTCAAAGCCAAATTTTGCATAATAGTGCAATAACTTTTCTTTACAGGTTAAAACGACTCCTCTTCTTCCCTGCTCTTTTGCATCAGCGATCGCCCGCGTCAGCAGCTTCCCCGCATAACCGTTTCTGCGGTATGCAGGGAGTGTATTCACGCCAAAGATCATCTGCCATGCGCCATTTTCATCATGCAGCGCCGCATTCTCATACATTTCATCTGTCAGATCCGGTTCATCCGTTACAAACCCATCCACAAATGCGATTAACTTTTGTTCTTCATATAACAGCCAGAAATGATTTCCATAGTATTGTAACCTCTGTTGAAATGCCTCCCTGTCTGCAGCCTCTGCCGCAGGAAAACACTCTGCCTCAATATCTGTAATCTCATCTAAGTCCTCTATTGTTGCTGTCCGAATCAACATTCTGTCTCCTCCAATACATCGGTAATCATCGTTTGGCTCCTTTTTTTATTCTATCATACTCCTTTTTCCATTACTATTTATTTTTCAATCCGTCTGCCAGTCATCCGTGTCTACGGTTCCTGTATCATAAGAGGAAAATTGTATCTCTTCTTTTTTATCTTTCTGCTGATAAAGAGACAATACCATCTCATATCCGTCCTCTGATTCTGTGATCGATGGTGGCTCGGCACCAAATGTCCAGTCTTCGTAAAAATAATTCCAGTTATCGGTTCCATCTATGACATCATTGATCAATATCCCATGCGTGCCATATTCCGGGCTTACCACACCATATACTTCATATTTTCCGCTTTCTGAAGTACAGAGAAGTACCATTCCCTCTTCTAACTCACTTGCAGCCGCTCTGGTATAATCCACCGCATTTTCTGTCCCTGTTTCATTTATCACGCGGTTGATCACATCCGCCTCCGAAAGCCTTCCCTCCTCCGGTGCAGTATTCCCGGTCTCCTTTGAGATTGCATGAAAACGACCGGTGAGCTGCTCTACGGTATCTCCTGAAATAACATAATACAGCATGACCGTCGTAATTCCGGCATCTTTACTCTGCTGCAAGACCATCTCTTTCACATCCGGATCCCGCATCACATCCTCACAGTCATATACGTTGATCGCTTCTGTCGTTACATTTCCGATATACTCTGTTGCAAGCAGATATGGCGTATCCAGTGTGATGTCATGGTAGGAAGCATTCTTTTCCCCACTCCACAACACATTTTCTGCATAGATATCATACGCTGGCAGCGAGAATGCCATAAACTGGCTTCCTGGTCCCTCTGTGACAGAAATCGATAACTGCTTTTTCTCTTCCTCCGTTATATACTGCAGCGATAATTCCATTTCGCCCTGTCTGTTTTCCTCCGTTACCGCACCGGATGTTATCATCTGACGTTTCGTTTCTTCGCCACCCGTATAAAAAGAAGCATATACCATGAAGCTGTTCACATCATCCGTCAGCTTATGTTCCTGCAGGATCACAGAGCTTCCCGGCTGCTCATCCGCCACCTTATAAACTTTCATCCGGTCTCTGCTCTCCGGTCTGTTTGTCGTAAGAAATATGGTCGCCACCAGGACCAGACAGACACAGCCAGCTAAAATACCTGCTCCCATCTTTTTATAATGGAGCACATTTTTGATCCTGCTCTTTACATTTCCCTCTCCAAACGCAAGTGTTGTCATCCGTGCCCCAGACTGTGGCAATGCCATGCGAAGCAGTGATGTAGAATAATCTTTTTTGATCCCGGTTCCAAGATTTCTTAGAACCGCCTCATCACAGCTCATTTCCATATCTTTTGTCATGCAAAAATAAGAAATCCACACCAGCGGGTTGATCCAATGCACGATCACAAGGAAAAATCCCACCATCTTAAACACATAATCAAAACGCTTAATGTGCACATTTTCATGTGCCAATATGTACTCACGCTCTGCGCCGGTCAGTCCCGTCGGAAGATAGATACATGGTTTCCGCAGCCCGGCTACAAACGGGGTCGGCAAGCCCTCCATCTCATAAATCCGCTCGTCAGCCTGCCGTGCCGTGCGCAGTTTTTTCTTTAGCCGGTAATATGAGATCAATGCAGAGAGGAACAGGATTGCCATCCCACCGAGCCATATCCCTTCTGCTACCCGAAATACGGTACTTAAACTATCATCCCCTGCCATCTCACTTTTGCCAGCTGAAATGATCTCATTTTGCCCGGATCCATTTTGATGTCCATCCTGATTCTGGCTTTCACCTATCCCCGAAGTATGGTTTCCATTTTGGATCGATGTCAGCCCTGCTTCCGGTATCTGTGCCTCTGCTTTTTTCGGGTCCTGCATCTGCTCCCATACCATCTGCCAGGAACTGTCTTTTCCCAATGGAAGTCCAAATGTACTCTCCACCGCAACCGGACAGATCAGTCGAAACGCCACTGCAATCCACAACAGATACGAAAATATCTTTGGTGCCCGCCGTAAAAGAAGCCGGAGTAAAAGTACAACTGCGATCACCACACTTGCAGTCAAATTCATGTGAAGGATCATCCCAAAAATCTGTTCCATACTCAGTCCTCCTCATACTGTTCGATCAGCTGCTTTAATTCCTCTGCCTGCTTTCTGCTCAGTTTCTTGCTTCCCATAAATGCAGTAAGGAACCCCGGCAGGGAACCTGCGAATGTATCTTCTACAAATTCTTCGCTCTGGAGCCGCATAAATTCTTCCTTTGAAATCTTAGCAGTCACAATACTACCTGTATTATCAAAAATACCCCGCTGACATAATTTTCGAAGAACAGTATATACCGTTGATTTCTTCCATGACATTTCCGCCTCACACAGCTTTACCAGTTCACCGGATGATATCGGTTCATGTTTCCAGATTATCTCTGCAAATTTTGCATCTGCATCTCCAAGTTGATATTTCAGCATAAAATCATCTCCCCCTTTGGTTTATAGCTTATAAACTTATAATTAGTTTATATATTATAAACCATTTTGTCAAGCGCGATTTTTGGGAAATATGCTGTATTTATTGTACTGGATGTTTTTCCCATTCGCACATAAAAGTACCCCTCTCACTGGATATCCAGTAAAAGGGGTACTTATCACGCCAGGGTGCTGTCTTTCCCTGTTCCCTTATGCGATTACTAATCTCTTAACACATCATGATCCCGCAATACCTTTTCAATCACGGTTCCCTTCACGAAATGGATTAACGGTTTCTTTAATGCGTTGAGCGGTCCCGGAAGATTGATATCTAACGGTGATTTTCCATCCATCAGTTTGACACTGCTGTCTAAAAGCTCGCGGATATCGTAAACGCTTCCCCATACTTCCGGCACGCCACGGTCAACACCCAGCAGTCCATATACTGCCTCCATTGCTGTTCTGACCGAATACTCGGTTGTAAATACGGTATCACGCGGTGTCTCTGCAAACTGTCCTAAAAATGCAAAGTTGACACAGCCATCCGGGATGACATCCGGGCGGTCACCTTTGGTTCTCGGCATAAAGAATGCTGTGATATAAGGCATCATGGTCGGTACACAGACTGCGCTGTGCTCTGCCAGCTCCTCGATCTGATCCGTCGGTACACCCAGATGATACAGCCATTCTTCCGTGATCTCTTTACCGGTACATTCTTTCATCGGTTTCTTTACATAGTCACCCGGAACATCGGTAAACAGTCCATATACCCAGACGCAGACTTTGTCTTTGTCCTGCTCTTTGAACTGTCCCTGACGGTTGATGGTCCAGCTTAAAAGCCAGCTCGAATCTTTGCAGCTTACAATACCGCCTGTTACCACTTTACCACTCTTTGGATCTCTCTTACAGATATTGGTAATATACGGCAGGATCTTGTCATCCAATGTTGTCACTGTCGCAGACTCCCAGTTTGTCTTTGCCACATCCGAACAGAATTTTTCCGGATGTCCAAAAGAAGGATCCTGCTTTGCAATATTTTTCCATAAACTCCAACAGCCACTGTTGCGCACTTCGGCATCCCCGTTTGGTGCATGATCCTGGTCACCGTAAATAGTTCCCTCGGTACAGCTTCCGTTTGTCACAAATACAAGGTCGTTCTCGGTCAGAACGATTCCGCTCTCCACGCCTTTTACCTTACATTCGATCGCTTTTGCAACTTTTTTGTCATCTTTAATTTCAAATATTACATTGGTCACTTCAGTGTTAAACTGGAAATCTACGCCTGCTGCCTCCAGATATTTCTGCATTGGCAGGATCAGTGACTCATACTGATTATATTTTGTAAATTTTAATGCGCTGAAGTCCGGCAGTCCGGCAATATGATGGATAAAACGCTGGAAATACAGTTTCATTTCCAATGCACTGTGCCAGTTTTCAAATGCGAACATTGTTCTCCAGTATAACCAGAATGTAGAATCAAACACTTCGTCATCAAAGACATCTTCAATGGTCTTGTCATACAGATCTTCATCTTTTGTCATAAACAGCTTCATGATCTCCATGCAGCCTTTCTGGCTTAAATTAAATCTGCCATCCGTATGTGCATCCTTGCCGCGGTTTTCGGTTGCACGGCATAAAGAATAGTTCGGATCCTCCTTATTCAGCCAGTAATACTCATCAAGTACAGATACACCCGGTGTCTCGATCGATGGAATACTGCGGAACAGATCCCACAGACATTCAAAATGATTTTCCATCTCACGTCCACCACGCATCACATAACCTCTGGACGGATCAAAGATACCATCACATGCACCGCCCGCAATATCCATTGCCTCTAAAATGTGGATATGAGAACCCGGCATCTGTCCATCACGCACCAGGAAACATGCTGCTGCAAGAGAAGCCAATCCACTTCCTACGATGTAAGCATTCTTTTCATCGACTCCTTCCGGTTTCTTCGGATGCGCAAATGCTTCATAGTTTCCGTTTGTATAATAAATGCCCTTGCTGTTTTTTTCATATTTTCCGCGCTCGGTGTTACGATATGGCGTGCCACCTTCTGCTTCTTTCTGTTTTGCGATCTTTTGTGTTCTTGATTTTTTTATACTCTTGTTGGCTGCGATCGCTGCACCCGCTCCTGCTACCAGGACAGATGCTAATACAATATTTTTGTTTTTATTTGACATAGTTATGACCCCTTTCCTTATTTCATTATTATCTTCGTTCTGGTGTCATCTTATAACGTTCAAACAAAAAATCCAATAAACAAAAAAGGCGATATGACTAATTTTTTATCATTTCGCCCTTTTTGATAAATATTGTCTAATTTTTATTTTCCTCATCAAGAAAATTCTGAATAGAATTTCCGACATTTCCATGCATTGTCAGGTCTACCTTTTTTACGATCATGCCATAATCTTCGTGCATGCCATCCTGGATCCAGTCTAACATCACACCGACAAAACCATATTTATAAAAATCTGCGATAAACTGCCTGTCCTTTTCCTGTAGCGGTGTTCCTTCTGATTTTTCTTTTACCACGCCCTCAATCAGTTCATAGGTCAGTTTATAGAGATAACGTTCAATCTGTTCTTTCTTAACCGAGCGGTAAACATTCATGATAAACGGCTTATTTTCAAGTACTGCCTCAAAGATCTGTTCCAGCCCTTCCTGCCAGGAATCGTAAGTACGCTTTCCCTGCAATGCCTGTTTTCCGTCCTCCACACACACCCATTCGACCAGATCATAAATATCCTTAAAATGATAATAAAATGTCATCCGGCTGATGCCGCAGTCCGTCGTCAGATCCTGTATTGTAATTTTATCCAGTGGCTTTTTTAGCAGAAGCTTCTTTAACGACGCTTCTAACAGCTTTTTTGTTGTATTACTCATGTTAATCCCATCCCTCGCCATTGATCGGAATCCGGTATTGTTCCGCCATAACCTGTGTCCAGTTCACAAATTCCATCCAGCCATCCCTTAATACATCCGAATGAAGTTCTATCTTCTGATCCCTCGTCCTTAGGATCAGTTCTTCTCTTTTGCGCTTTTTTACATGGTAATATTCGACACTTTTTACTTCGCTCCAACGCACTTTCTTTTTCCGTAAAAAATCTGTCACCCCAACCGTACTCCGGGTATAAAACACCTTATAGGCGCAACGATGTAAAATTGCATAGATACTGTAGCCATTATAAAAGAGCATGATACAAAGGGGAAACGCTGCTTCTCCGCTTTGTACCCATTCTACGACTTCCTGTGCATCTTCAAGATATCCATGCACGGTTATGCTCCCAAGGCCAAAATCCAAAAAGAGCGTACTGGCTACAAGTACATAATACTTCGCACTGCATTTCAATAACTGGTATGTTTCTCCTGCAAAACAATCCACCTGGCTTTTCCGGTTCCATCTCCCCCGCTCAATCATTACACAACAGTCCACGATGATCAGCAGAACCGAATTGAAAGCCACCATAATCCCTGTGTCCATTGCAAATTCTTTTATGAGCGCCCTGTTATCACCGCCCATTGCTATCATGGTAACAGCAAATATAGCATTGGCAATGACAAATACGATCACAAACAGTAAGATCAGGTTCCATGTGGAAACTTTATCGCGCCCCATTGCGTTCTTCTCCTTCCCTTATTTCAGCAATTTCCTTTTTGTCTTTAGCAGATAGACTCCGTAAAACACAGAGATTAAGATCAACACTCCAAATATCATTGATACGGTCTGCACATCTTCCTTCCAGAACATGTTCCCGACATCCAACAGACCATGACATAGGATACACGGAATGATATTTTGCGTTTTATAAAAGAACACCACAAATACAAATCCGATCGCACAGGCAAAAATGATCTGGAGCAGTGTGTAGAGAACATCCGCTCCGCCAAACAGATTGACAATATGTACCAGTCCAAAAACGGACGATGAGACTGCGATCGCAACCCCTGCGCCCCACTTCATCAATGCCTTGAATAAAAACACCCGCATGATCATCTCTTCAATAAATCCGACACAGAGCATGTTAAATGCGATCAGTACTATCTGCCCCAGCGGCTCTGAATTTTCTATTCCAAAACAGAATGGTACAACGACCAGTAAACCAAATGGGATAAAATAGAATACCCCTCTGCCATCCAGATTTTTCAAAGAACGGATCCCATAAAAATCCAGCCATTCTCTCTTTTTCAAATATAAGATCATGACGATCACAAAACATGCCCGGAAGATTGCCTGACCCAAATTTTGTATTCCTGTGAGACCCGATAAGATACCGGACATTTTCAACCCTGCCAGATAGACAGCAAGCCACGCTGCTGTAAAACTGATCTTTGTTTTTTGTGTGTTCACGTAGGTACCTCGTTTTCCCTGTTCCATCTTCTCCGCTCAATTCTTACCATTCCAATTCATATTCTAAAGCATGACAGAGAAGTTTCCCTGGCTCAACTCCAAACTTTTCTGCCATTTGTACAAGCCTTTCATCTATATTTTCTTTCTCCCAACACGCAATGTCATCCTCTTTCTGTATCATATACTCTGCAATACCATACGGAGCCGCTCCCAGTTTCTCAAATAAACATTGACTTGCATAATTATCGTAAGCTATTTTTACTCTGAATTTATCTACACCAAGTCTGGCTTTGATTTCTGATAGCATAATCTTTATTGCCGTGTAACCAATGCCTTTCTGTCGAAACTTTTTCAAAAGCTCGATCGCAATTTCCCAATTATCCTGAAACACATTATTAATGCCGCAGTAACCGGCATATTCTCCATCCGCTTCAATTGCAAACATCATAGACCTTCCGTGTATATGCTCATTCCACATCATATCCTGATACTCTTCATCCTGAATCATAGATCTCATTGTATAAACTTCTTTTTGTAATTCAATAAATTTGCTTTTATCTGTTTCCTGGATCATACGGATCTGTACATAGGCATCTCTATTAATGATGGTTTCACCACTCCAGAATTTTTCTTTTATCTTATCCGCGTTTTCATTCTTTGCCGCTGTGTTAAGATCTTTCTCTGATAATACTATATCGTCCATACTACCTATACTTCCACTAACTTCTTCCTCGATAATGGCTTCTGCCTCATAACATATACACCCATTCTCCCACTTCCCCACAAATTATTTATATTTGTATAAATTTGAGAAACCACTCGTGATAACAAAAAGTCCAGAGCTGGCACTCTGGACTTTCACTGACTCTCTTGGAATCATACTATCATTTTGTTTAAAAATCAACCCCTCATATTGTTCAAAACATCAAGAATCGGACAATGTGTGCCTCATACAAGAATGAATGGCACCAGAAGGGCAGACTTCTTTACATTTGCCACACCGGATACATTCCGCACTGTTTGGATTTTCATATACGTTTACACCCATATCACATTTTCGGGCACATAGTCCACACTTCGTGCATTTTGAATCATCAATCTCATAATGATAAAAAGAAAAACGATTAAAAATTCCATAAATGGCACCCAAAGGGCACAGATATCTGCAAAATGGACGGTAGATCAGGATAGACAAAACAACGATCCCAATCAGAATACTGACTTTCCAGCCAAATAGAAAACCTATCGCTTTTTGCAGTTCCGGATTTTTTAACACAAGTGGAATACCCCCAAGCAGTGTACCGGAAGGACAGATTAATTTACAAAACCATGGATTTCCGTAACCGGTTTCTCCGGCAAGGAGCAGGGGCATTGCAATGACAAATACAGCTAAAATAATGTATTTGAGATAGCGCAGATAGTTGTCAAACGGAATCCGTTTTATTTTTCTGACAAATGGGATTTTGTATAATAAATCCTGTACCAGCCCGAACGGACAGAACCATCCACAGACAAATCTTCCGAGCAGGGAGCCGAAAATCATCAGAAATCCAATGACGTAAAAGGAAAATTTATAATTTTTGCTGCCGAGCACTGCCTGCAAAGAACCAATTGGACAGGAGCCGATCGCACCTGGACAAGAGTAACAGTTTAACCCTGGCACGCACACTTTTTTGCTTGCACCGCGATAAATTTTTCCCTCTGCAAATCCGATGACATATCCGTTTGTCAGTGCGGTAAAAAGTACCTGCACCCACAAACGCAGCCGTTTCTTCTGTTTTTTTAGACAATCCATAAAATAATCTCCTTATCCGATTCCAATACACTCCAGACAGACAATGCCAGATTTGTTTTCTACTGTAATGTGTTCATTTCGGTGAATACCATTTATTACAAATAAAATGCCAAGAACAAGAAACACAAAACTGGGAACTATTCTGTTGTTCAGATGCATGTTGTTCGCCTCCCTTTTGAACAAAGCATTTCATAAAATGCTGTTTTTACAAATGTTATTCTTCCTGTGCAAGATATGATGCCAGAACAGTTTTCCAGCCGTCATAATCCTTGGAGCCCGTAATGGTATCAATAATTGTTCCGTCAGAATTTACCACGTATGTGGTTGGAAATGTCATAAGATTTAACAATGTTTCGTTTGTGGCAAGTGTACCATCCATGCGGATCTGTGTGTAAGAAGTATTTTTCAGGATTTCTTTTATCTGATTCATTTCATCGTCAGAAATTCCGGCACCAAAATCATTATAAAGACCAACGACAGCCCCGCCTTTTTCCTTATACTCATTGTTTAGTTTCTCCAACTCCGGTATTTCGTTGACACATGGGGTGCATCCGATATTCCAGACATTTACAAGCGTAACCTTATTATCGGAAAAAATGGAAGAATCAACTTTATTCCCATCCAAATCCGTTGTGTTCATGCCGGAAAAAAAAGATGAATCGGCATCTGCATTATTAGAAGCGTTTTCTGTATCAGCAGAGACCTTCCCTGTTACAGAAGTTTCCTGCCCGGAGGCATTTGCATTTGAAGTACTGTCTGCGGTCTGTCCACAGCCCGCAAAGAAAAGTGTTCCGGTAAGTAAAAATGCTGCGATAGATAATGTTTTCTTTTTCATGATAAAAAATCTCCTTTTATTTCAGTATTTAGTGACAAGTGATCGCAATACTCCGATTTTGTTGTCTGATCGGGTGCAATCTTTATTTGATAACTGTATCCTACTCTCCCAATATGAAACGTATATGAAATTTAGGAAAACCATGTTATAGTAAAAAAAGAAAATAAAAAAGGCAGAAGAAAACATGAATATTTTAATTGTAGAAGATGATACGACCATCCGCGAGGGAGTGGCAGAATTTTTAAAAGAAAATGATTATGAGGTTTTTTGTGCCGGGGACGGGGAAACAGCGTTGGAATTGTTAAAAAACACGAACATACACCTGGCTCTTTTGGATATTATGCTGCCTGGGAAAAGCGGGCTGGAGGTGCTCATAGAATTACGCACCTTCAGTGATCTTCCGGTCATTATGCTGACCGCCATTACCGACGAAGAAATGCAGGTAAAGACGTTTGATGAGCTGGCAGACGATTATATCTGCAAGCCGTTTTCGCTTATTCTACTGTTAAAAAGGATTGAGGCACTTCTCCGGACAAGATATCAGACTGAATCTATCTGGAAATATCAGGAGACAGTAGTTGATTTTTCCGGGTACCGCGCAACCTACCAGGGGCAGGATGCCCATGTCACGCCAAAGGAAATAAAGCTGCTGAAAGTATTATTAGATCATAAAGGGCAGGTGGTAAGCCGCGAGCAGATATTAGACCAGATCTGGAATGAAGCAGAAAGTCCTTATGACCGCGTGGTGGATGTCTACGTCAAAAATCTCAGAAAAAAACTGCATCTGGAATGTATCGTAACCGTAAAAGGGATTGGATATAAATTGGAGTAACTGCTATGATAAGAAAAATGAAGCTATTTCCCAAAACATTTTTTTATACACTGTTGATGCTGCTTGTGATCGTTCTTTCAATGCATCTGATGATTTATTTTTTCTATCCGAAAGTGTATATAAACCGAATGCAGAGCAATCTGGAGCAGAAATTACAAGTCTTACAACAAAGCATACAAACGGATACCGAAGATGACCGGGAGCAGGATTTTTCTGATTTTGCAAGGGAAAATAATGTAAATGTGACGGTAAATGATGCGGGACAGGAAACAACCTATCGGGGAATGAATTTTGAAATTTCACTGTATGGAAATAATGATGCTGTTTTCTCTGTCAATAACCTGCAGAATGCACAGTCCATCATTGTGAAAAATAAAACCATGCAGACAAAAGAAGGTAACACCCTTTCGATTAAAATCGTAGCAAGTGCCATGCCGGTAAAAGAGGCGGTGGACATGATCACATTCCTGCTTCCATACACCTTTGCAGCAACGATTGTATTTTCTGTGATTTTTTCCTATTTTTATTCGAAACGTATTACAAATCCAATTTTAAAGATGCTCGATATTACAAAAGATATGAAAAATTTGAAACCTGATGCCACATTTCTGGTATCAACAGAGGATGAAATGGGAGAGCTCGCAGAACAGATCAACGAAGTATATGCATGTCTGCTTTCCACGATCCAAAGCCTTGATGCCGAGAAGGAACACATGGTTGAGATAGAAAAGGCAAAAACCGTCTTTTTGCGCTCTGCCTCACATGAATTAAAGACACCTCTGGCAGGGCTCCGGATCCTGCTCGAAAATATGCAATACAATGTAGGAAAATATAAAGATCATGACACCTATCTTGCGCAGGCGGTTGCTACAGTAGACAATTTAGGTGCAATGGTAAAAGACATTCTGGATACATCAAAGGCACAGGAATCAGCAGATTGTAAAAAAGAAACTCTTTTTCTGAAAAAAGAAATTGAAAGGATATTACATAGTTACGAAATGCAGATATCTGAGAAAAAACTGGACGTTTCAATAGAACTTTCAGACATGGACAGCATAGTAATGCAAGTGGCTTCTTTCGAAAAAATCTGGTCAAATCTCATTGCAAATGCCGTCAAATACACCTATGTCGGCGGAAAGATTCAGATTGGTGCAGATCCACAGAAAATGTGGATTGAAAATACCTGTACTCCATTACATGAAGAGGTACTTTCCTATATTTATGAGCCATTTTACCGCCCGGATAGTATGCGAAACCAGGTGGAGGGAAACGGGCTCGGATTATATGTTGTCAGTGAGCTGTTGAAAAAAGAAGGATTTTCCTATTCATTTGAACCGGTGGAAGAAGCAATGTGCTTTCGCATTTATCGTTAGGGATTTTTCCCTTTTCAACCAATTTCCCTGTTCTCTTTATTTCCGCACACAAAAAGGCTCCCGGGATTTCTCTCGGAAGCCTTGATTTTTACAATTATAAATAATCAGTTATGATTACTCGATGATTGTAGCAACACGACCTGAACCTACAGTTCTACCACCCTCACGGATAGCGAATGTAAGACCCTGCTCCATAGCTACTGGATGAATTAACTCGATAGTCATCTCGATGTTATCACCTGGCATACACATCTCAACGCCATCTGGTAAATCACATACACCAGTTACGTCTGTTGTTCTGAAGTAGAACTGTGGACGGTAGTTGTTGAAGAATGGAGTATGACGACCACCTTCGTCTTTTGTTAATACGTAAACCTGAGCAGTAAATTTGCGATGGCAAGTTACTGTACCTGGTTTAGCAAGAACCTGACCACGAACGATCTGGTCACGGTTGATACCACGAAGTAAAGCACCGATGTTATCACCAGCCTGAGCCTCGTCTAACTGTTTACGGAACATCTCGATACCGGTTACAACAGTTGTCTGAACTTCTTCTTTAACACCAAGGATCTCAAGGTTATCATTTAAGTGTAATGTACCTCTCTCTACACGTCCTGTAGCAACAGTACCACGACCTGTGATTGTGAATACGTCCTCTACTGGCATTAAGAAAGGTTTATCTGTATCACGCTGAGGATCTGGAATGTACTCATCAACAGTGTTCATTAATTCCATTACTTTATCGCCCCACTCGCCGTTTGGATCTTCAAGAGCTTTTAAAGCAGAACCTTTGATGATTGGGCAGTCGTTGAAGCCATACTCTTCAAGCTGCTCTGTAACTTCCATCTCTACTAACTCGATTAACTCTGGATCGTCTACCATATCGCATTTGTTTAAGAAAACAACGATGTAAGGTACACCTACCTGACGGGATAATAAGATGTGCTCTTTTGTCTGAGCCATAACACCGTCAGTAGCAGCTACAACGAGGATAGCACCATCCATCTGAGCAGCACCAGTGATCATGTTCTTAACGTAATCGGCATGACCTGGGCAGTCAACGTGTGCGTAATGTCTCTTCTCTGTCTCATACTCGATGTGAGCAGTAGAAATTGTGATACCACGCTCTCTCTCTTCTGGAGCCTTATCAATGTTAGAGAAATCTGTAGCTGTGTTACCAGCAACACGAGCTGCTAAAACTGCTGTAATAGCTGCTGTTAAAGTTGTTTTACCATGATCTACGTGACCGATGGTACCAATATTACAATGTGGTTTTGTTCTTTCAAATTTAGCCTTTGCCATTTTGAAATGTCCTCCTTCATTTTTATGCCCGGTAGCGGGCTTGTTTTTATGGTTTTCGATTGTCAAACCGACTAACTCGATTATAGCGAATAATCAGCTATATTTCAAGCTTTTTCTATTATTTTGCCTTATTAGACAGAAGCTTCTCCTGTACGTTCTTTGGTACTGGCTCATACTTCTCGAAGAACATTGAGTAGTTACCACGACCCTGTGTCTTGGAACGTAAGTCTGTTGAGTATCCGAACATCTCAGCAAGTGGTACATATGCATGTACAATCTTACCGCCGCCCAGATCATCCATACCTTCGATACGTCCACGGCGGGAGTTAACGTCACCGATAACATCTCCCATGTACTCCTCTGGCATAGTAATCTCAACTTTCATGATAGGCTCAAGTAATACTGGAGCTGCCTTAGCCATAGCTTCCTTGAAACACATAGATCCGGCAATATGGAATGCCATCTCGGAAGAATCGACTTCATGGTAAGATCCGTCGTATACAGTAGCATGGATACCTACAACCGGGAATCCGCCAAGGGAACCAGCCTTTGTAGCTTCCTCGATACCTTCGCCGATTGCTGGGATGTATTCCTTCGGAATAGCACCACCGACAACCTCGGAATCGAACTTGAACAGTTCTTCTCCATTGGCATCCATCGGCTCGAAACGTACCTTACAATGTCCGTACTGTCCACGACCACCGGACTGCTTAGCATACTTGTATTCCTGATCAACAGCCTTTGTAAATGTCTCTTTGTAAGCTACCTGAGGAGCACCTACGTTTGCCTCTACCTTGAACTCACGAAGCAGACGGTCAACGATGATCTCCAGATGTAACTCACCCATTCCGGCGATGATTGTCTGACCAGTTTCCTGATCGGTATGAGCACGGAAAGTAGGATCTTCTTCAGCAAGCTTTGCTAATGCTTCACCTAACTTGCCCTGTCCGGCTTTTGTCTTAGGCTCAATTGCGAGCTCGATAACCGGCTCTGGGAATTCCATGGACTCAAGGATAACCGGATGCTGCTCATCACAGATGGAATCACCAGTAGTAGTGAACTTAAATCCAACTGCTGCTGCGATATCTCCGGAGTAAACAATGTCTAACTCCTGTCTCTTATTTGCATGCATCTGAAGGATACGTCCAACACGCTCCTTCTTATCCTTTGTTGCGTTTAATACGTAAGAACCAGACTTACATGTTCCGGAGTAAACACGGAAGTAAGCAAGTTTTCCTACGAATGGGTCAGCCATGATCTTGAATGCAAGAGCTGCGAAAGGCTCTTCATCAGAGGAATGTCTCTCGACTTCGTTACCCTCTAAGTCCACACCTTTAATAGCAGGTACATCCAGGGGTGAAGGCATATACTCAATAATAGCATCCAGAAGTTTCTGGACACCTTTGTTTCTGTA
>JBNMKU010000018.1:0-32321 GCA_050874505.1 Roseburia sp.
GCCGTATTTATCAACATTTCCAGTGCCTGCGTTATAAGCTGCAAGTGCAAGGGAAATATTTCCCTGATAACGGGATAAGAGCTGGCTGATATATTTCGCACCACCCATGATATTTTCTCTTGCATCATAGGAGTTGGAAACCCCAAGGGATGCTGCGGTGGAAGGCATCAGCTGCATGATACCGATGGCACCTGCCTTGCTCACTGCGGACGGATTGAAATTGGACTCAGCCTTGGCGATCGATTTTAAGATTGAAGTAGAGACACCATAAGTCGCTGACGCTTCGTTAAAATAAGCTTCATAATCCTGTGGTGAGGACACGGTGGATGCAGAAGAAGTTGTCTGCGTAGAAGCAGAAGAACCACTGCTGTCAGTACTGCCAGAAGAAAGTGCCTTTGTACTTTCTTCTAAAGATGCAGCAAAATCGGTTCCTTCGGTAGAAGAAGCGGATGCAGCCGCGGTACGTGCAGCAGCCTGCTCATGGATGCGATTTACAAGTTCCTGATCAAGATAATTTACAACTGTGATACTCATTCATAACTCCTTTAGTCACTCACCAAAACATAACTAAAAAAAGTATATCATAAGTCGCAGAAAATGCAAAGATTTTGTTGAAAAAACACGGAAAATAACTTGATGTATACAGAAAAGTATTGTAGAGTACAAATTGCATATGGAGGAAAGACAGTTGATACAGGCATTTAAGAGGGCATTTCCGCAGACCATCCCGGTTCTGACAGGATATCTGTTTATCGGTATGGCGTTTGGCGTGATGTTTCAGGAAAAAGGATATAATTTTTTGTGGGCGGCACTGGTGAGCATCGTCTGTTATGCCGGAAGCGGGCAGTATCTGGCAGTCAACTTTTTTGCACCGGGCATCAGCCTCATCCAGGTCGTGTTTATGGAGCTTATGGTAAATATCCGCCATATTTTTTATGGATTGTCATTGCTGGAGCGTTTTTCGGGCATGGGGAAAAAGAGGTGGTACATGATCTTTTCCCTGACCGATGAGACCTATTCGCTGCTTGTGACAGCAAAAGTGCCAGAGGATGTGGAGGAGCCGAAGTTTTTGTTTGCGATCGCATTTCTAGACCAGGTGTACTGGGTGATCGGAACGATCATAGGTTCCCTGCTTGGTTCAGTGCTTCCGTTTGAAGCAAAGGGTATTGATTTTGCAATGACAGCCCTGTTTCTGGTGCTGATGATCGAACAGTGGATGGAAAAGAAAAACCGTCCGTTCGTTGTGATCGGGATCGGATGTGCGCTAGTATGCCGCCTGATCTTTGGAGCGGATAATTTTATCCTGCCGACCATGATCGTCATGATGATCATCTTAGTGACCGGAAAAAAACGGCTTTATGAAAAGGAGAAAAAAGTATGCCAGTAAGTGTAGGAAGAACACTTCTGATCATGATAGCAGTAGCGGCGACGGTATTTTTTACGAGGGTATTTCCTTTTTTGTTTTTCCCGGAAGGAAAAAAGATCCCGCCGATGGTCCAGTATCTGGGCAATGTGCTGCCTCCGGCAGTGATCGGCATGTTAGTAGTGTATTGTTTAAAGGACGTCCATGTGACATCCTATTCTTATGGAATACCGGAAGCGATTTCCGTGGTAACCGTTGTGCTGCTTCATCTGTGGAAGCGGAATAATCTGTTAAGTATCGGTGTTGGCACCGTATTATATATGTTTTTAGTGCAGGTCGTATTTGCGGCGTAAAATCAAAGGAGGATCATAGAATGAAAAAACAACCATTTGTGACAAAAGAACAGCTTGAGGAGATTACAAAAAAATATCCTACTCCGTTCCATCTGTATGACGAGAAAGGCATCCGTGAAAATGCAAAGGCAGTAAAGGAAGCATTTGCATGGAACCCGGGATTTCGTGAGTATTTTGCAGTAAAGGCAACTCCAAATCCATATATTTTAGACATCTTAAAAGAATACGACTGCGGATGTGACTGTGCTTCTTTGACCGAGCTGATGTTAGCGGATTCACAGGGATTTGATGGCAGCCATATCATGTTTTCTTCCAATGATACACCGGCAGAGGAGTTTGTGTTTGCAGACAAGATCGGAGCCATCATTAACTTAGACGATTTTACGCACATTGACTTTTTGGAGAAGACGATCGGAAAGATCCCGGAGACGATCAGCTGTCGTTACAATCCGGGCGGAGTCTTTAAGATGAGCAACGGCATCATGGACAACCCTGGCGATGCCAAATACGGATTTACCCATGAGCAGATCATCGAGGGCTTTAAGGTCTTAAAAGAAAAAGGTGCAAAACACTTTGGTGTACATGCGTTTTTAGCAAGCAACACCGTGACCAATGAATATTATCCAAAACTGGCAAAACAGCTGTTTGAACTAGTGGTAGAACTGAAAGAGAAAACAGGCTGTGACATCCAGTTCGTCAATCTTTCCGGCGGTGTCGGCGTGCCATATCAGCCAGACCAGACTCCAAATGATATCCGTGTGATCGGAGAGGGCGTCAGAAAAGCATTTGAGGAAGTCCTTGTTCCGGCAGGACTGGGTCATATTTCCATTTTCACCGAGATGGGACGTTTCATGTTAGCACCATATGGCTGTCTTGTGACAAGAGCCATCCATGAAAAACATACCCACAAAGAGTACATCGGTGTGGATGCCTGCGCGGTCAACCTGATGCGTCCGGCGATCTACGGAGCTTACCACCACATTACCGTTATGGGAAAAGAGGATGCACCGTGCGACCACAAATACGATGTGACCGGTTCCCTCTGCGAAAACTGCGATAAATTTGCAGTGGACCGTATGCTGCCGAAGATCGATATGGGAGATCTGTTAGTCATCCATGATACAGGAGCACACGGATTTTCCATGGGATATAACTATAATGGAAAACTGCGTTCTGCAGAGATCCTGTTAAAAGAGGACGGAAGCACACAGCTGATCCGCCGTGCAGAAACACCGGCAGATTATTTCAGAACATTTGACTGCTTTGATATCTTAAAGGATATGAAAGATCCGAGCAAGATGTAAGAGCAGCGTAACAGTAGGAGATTGCCATGAGTATCGACGAGAGAAGATTTGAGGCGGCGAGGGAAAAGGTCATAGGAGGCGGAAAGGTGCAGCAGGGGATCGGCACGCTTTCCGAAAAGACAGTACATGCTGTTTTGAAGAATTACTATGCACCCGATACCGATATGCACGAGATCCCCATTGAGAACTTTGTGGCAGATATCTATACCGGGTCGGAGATCGTAGAGATCCAGACCCGGTCTTTTAATGCGATGCGCCGGAAACTGGACACCTTTCTGCCACTCTATCCGGTGACGATCGTCTATCCAATCCCCCATGAAAAATGGCTGCGCTGGATGGATGAAGAGACAGGGAAACTGTCTGTGAAACGGAAATCTCCCAAACATGGAAATCCCTATCAGGCGTTTATCGAACTTTATAAGATACGCCCCTATCTGAGCAACCCAAACCTTAAATTCCGTTTTGCCCTGCTTGATATGGAAGAGTACCGTCTGCTCAATGGGTGGAGTAAAGATAAGAAAAAGGGAAGTGAGCGGTATGACCGCATTCCGATGAAATTTGTGGAAGAAGTCTGCATAGACCGGAGAGAAGATTATATGCAGTTTATTCCTTATGAAATAAAGGAGCCTTTTACCACAAAAGACTTTGCAAAAAGTGCAAAAATTCCTGCCAGGCTGGCAGGAACGGTGCTTTTGATCTTATATGATCTTGGAATCGTAGCGCGTACAGGAAAGCAGGGAAACAGCTACCTGTACGAGATCTGCGAAATATAGTCTAATAATTGCTGACGATCAGCCGCTGCTTAAACGTGTGATCCAGCTTGTCTAAGGTGCGTCTTGCCTGTCCATAGCGGTTGCGGTTTGTCGAGATAACATAAAACTGCTCCGCGCCGGCATATTTCATCCGCTGAAAAAATGGTATTTTGATCCAGTTCCTTGTAAAAGGGATCCGGTCTGCAATCAAGAGGGCGGCTGCCTGATTGCTGATGCGTTCATTTGTTGTGCGGCAAAGCTCAACGTCTTTGTCAATCTGTTTTGGATCTTTCCCCAATCGTAAACCCTGTTCCATAACATTCTCCTTTTATTGAATCTTGATGTGTAACTGTTTCCCCAGACTGTCTGCAATTCGGATCAGGAAGTCCAGGCTTGGATTGTATCTGCCGCTCTCAAAGCGGGAGATATTTGACTTTTTGGTGCCGACACGCTCCGCAAGATCTTCCTGTGTCACATTTAGGGATTTGCGCGCCTGCTTTAGCTGTTCTACCACCTCATAACGGGGAGAAAGCTGTGGATCGGTCTCTTTCATAAACTTCCTCAATTCTGTTGTTTGTGCAAATTTGGTAGTAATATAATAAAAAGTTATCATATATGATAACACAAGTCAATGCAGGACAACTATTTTCTAAAAAACGTTTGTCCTGGAAAAATTTCGTCTTGCAATTTCATGGTGGATATGATAAGATAACTTCTGCTTGATTGATTTTAAGCGATAAAAGAAAAGCCGGCGTGGCGGAATGGCAGACGCACCAGACTCAAAATCTGGCGGTGGCAACATCGTATGGGTTCAAGTCCCATTGCCGGCATTCGAGAGAAGAAAAACGGACAGCATTTAATGCTGTCCGTTTTTTGTTTCATTTACGGGTTGACCAAGAATATAGAAATCGATCAATCGTCGAATGGTATTCTGCTGTGTTTCAATGATCTGTCTGTAATCATCATTTTCTTTCGTTAAACGAGTCAGCTCCGTTTCAACGTTCATTTTAAAAACCCTTCTTCATCTTATTATGAGCTTCTTGCATGCCCCATATAAGCATAGTAGTGAACTTTGTAGGGAAAGTCAAGCAAAGTTTTGTCAGAAAAAAATACAATTTGCTGTTATACACATAAAGTGCCAAAAAAAGACAAACAGGAGTGCAAAAGTTTTTGTGAAAATTTAGCGAACTCATTTCCAATCACAGGAAGAATATGATAAAATGTCTGGTGGCAAAAGGAGATTTACCATGAATGGAAGTAGAAAATTAAAGAGCTCTACGGAGAAAAAGGAGCCGAAAAAATTTGTATTACCCAAAGAAGGTCTAAAAAGGGCAGGGAGAGTGGCATGCAATGTTTTATGGTTTGTGCTGCCGCCGATCCTTTGTTTTTATTTATTAGAATGTTACACCCACAACCCGTTTGCAGAGGTGCGTCCATGGGCGCAGTTTTTTAATATCCTCCTATTTGAGCTTGTGGCAGTTATTTTGTTTGGCATAACCGGAACTATAAAGCTGGCATACCGTATTTTGTGCGGGATAACGATGGTTTATGGAATTGCAAATGCCTATGTGGTGCAGTTCCGCACCAACCCGATCGTGCCGTGGGATATCTTATCCATAAAGACGGCGGCAAGTGTGGCAGACAATTATGATTTTACACCGACCGTCAGGATGGTGGCTGCGACGATCGTATTGATCACACTGATCGTTTTGCTTCGTTTTGCAAAAGTATCGGTCCGCAGGATCGCATTCTGGAAACGCGCGGTCGTGGCAGTGGCAGTAGTGCTTGTACTGGTCGGATTTTCCTCTACACTTCAGAAAGAAAGCTTCCAGAACAGCCATCGTTTATATAATAAGTTATTTACACCAGTCTACATGACAAATGTGGACGGAGTAGCGGTAACCTTTGTGATGAATCTGGCGTATATGTCGATTGAAAAACCGGCAGGATATGACAAGGGAGAAGCACAGTCAGTACTGGCGGAGTATGATACAGTGTCTGATCAGACATCGAAAGAAGATCTGCCGAACATCATTGTCATTATGGATGAGGCATTTTCGGATCTGTCCGTACTCGGAGAATTTGATACGAATGAAGATTACATGCCGTTTGTACACAGCTTACAGCAGGGAGCAGACAATACGGTAACCGGAATGTTGAATGTCTCTGTCTGTGGGGGCAACACGGCAAATACGGAATTTGAATTTCTGACCGGAAATACCATGGCATTTCTGCCGCAGGGAAGTGTTCCCTACCAGCAGTATATTACCGGAGAGATGATGGCACTGCCGGAATATCTGCGGGGACTCGGCTATGAGACAGTGGCAACGCATCCTTACAATGCAGGCGGCTGGGACAGAGATACCGTATACCCATATCTTGGATTTGAGCGCAGCGTGTTTAAAGAAGATTATCTTCTCCCGCATTATGTCAGACAGTATATCAGCGATGAGAGCTGTGTGGAGAAACTGATCGAGTTTTATGAGACGAAAGAAGAGGGCAAACCTTTATTCGCCTTTAATGTAACGATGCAGAATCATGGTGGCTATCAGGATTCTTATAATAATTTTACGCCGGATATCACAGTGACAGACACGCAGAATTTTTCGCTGAATCAATATCTCTCCCTGATCAGATTATCCGATCAGGCACTTGAAGAGCTGGTAGATTATTTCTCAAAGGTGGATGAAAAGACCGTGATCGTATTCTTTGGTGACCATCAGCCGGGGGATGCAGTGGCGTATTCCATCCTTGCAAAAAACGGCATGCAGTGGAACAATCTGGACGAGGAAGAGCAGAAACTCCGCTATCAGGTACCATATGTTATGTGGGCAAATTACGATATTGATGCGGAAACAGAGGCAGATACCAGTGCAAACTATCTGGCAGCGGAAGTGTTGAAACGTGCAGGAGTGCCGCTTTCTTCCTATCAGTCTTATCTGATGGACTTAAAAGAAGAATATCCGATCCTCTCTGCTGTGCGGCTGCAGAAATCAGACGGTGTGGAGAGTACGGTCAAAGAAGAAAAGAGTGGTTTGGACACCTATCGGAAACTGGAATATTATCAGTTATTTGATTATCAGAAAAAGTAAGAGGTCGTAATCGTGAAAGAAAAAGACAGAAAAAAGAAATGGGAAGAACGGCTTCCGTTAGCGGCATCCTTTCTGCTGCCCCTGTTGCTGGTGTTGATCGTATGTATCAGCCATGAGGTATATCCGTTTGGAGATCAGTGTATCCTGCATATTGATATGTACCATCAGTACTGTCCGTTTTTTACAGAGATGCTTCATAAATTAAGAGAGGGCGGCAGTGCCTTTTATACCTGGAATGTCGGGCTTGGTGTGGATTTTATCTCACTGTATGCGTATTATCTGGCAAGCCCCTTAAACTGGCTGCTGTTTCTCTGTCCGCAGGGGGCGGTCATTGAATTTATGACGATCCTTGTGGTACTCAAGATCTCGCTTGCAGGACTGTTTTTCGGATTTTATTTAAAATATCATTTTTCTTCCAATCATCCGGCAATCTCGATCTTTGCAACGGCTTACGCACTGTCTGCATTCGTGGCAGCTTACGCCTGGAATATCATGTGGATGGACTGCATTGCGTTAGCACCGCTTGTTCTGGTGGGGCTCGAAAAGCTTGTGAAGGAGAATAAACCGGCTCTTTACTATGTCAGTCTTTCGCTCTGTATTTTAAGCAATTACTATATCTCGATCATGATCTGCATTTTCCTCGTGATCTGGTTTCTGGTTACGTTTTTACAGAACAGGGAGAGCGGGATAAAAGCGTGGATACGCTTTTTCGTGTATTCGCTGCTTGCCGGTGGGACGGGAGCAGTCCTGATCATACCGGAAGCGATCATTCTGGGAAGCAGCGGATCAAAAAATATTTCTTTCCCGGATCAGATGGAGTGGTATTTTAATCTGATCGCAGAACTGGGCAGACATTCCGCAATGACGGATGTTTACACCGGGAGAAACCACTGGCCGAATATTTATTGCGGCGTGTTCACTGTGATGCTGTTCGTGCTGTTTTTCTTAAACCGGGAATTGTCCTGGAAGAAAAAATGTGTGGGTGGAGCTTTAGCACTGTTCTTCCTGCTCAGCTTTGCCAATAACCAGCTGGATTTTATCTGGCATGGACTTCATTTCCCGGATTCTTTGCCGGGCAGACAAAGCTTTTTGTATATCTTTTTACTGCTGGTGCTTTCTTATGAGACTTTCTTGCATTTCAAGGGAAACCGTCTCTGGCATGCACTTGTGGCGGGGGCAGTACCGGCGGCAGTATTTTTGTGGTCATATCAGATCTCAGACGAGGAACTGATCAGCACGGAAGCTAAGTCGACCACACTGGTCTTTCTGGCAATCTATACGGTGATCTTATGCTTTTATTTCTGGGACAGGGCGCGCGTGAAAACGTTGATGCTCCAGATCGCCTGCTTTGCCATGGTGGCAGAGCTTTTGATGAACTTTAACCAGACCGGGCTTGGCACGACTGGAAGAACGCCTTACGTGCAGTCCTGGTCAGATTATCAGGATGTCCTCTCTGATGTCAAAGAGCTTACTAAGGATGAGGGAGTCACTTTTTACCGGACGGAGGAACTGGAGCGCAAGACGAAAAATGATGCGGCTTTGTTTGGCTATCACTCCGCAACCCAGTTTTCTTCCCTGATGAATCTGGATATCAGCCATTTTTATCAGGCAGTCGGCATGGAGGGTGGAAAGAATTTCTATTGCATTAATGGAGCAACGCCACTGCTTTCCGCCATGCTTTCCTTAAGATATGTCATTGCGGACAATGGAGAGGAAGCAAATCCGATCCGCACACTGGTCGCGCAGAGCGGTTCTACTTATTTATATGAGAACAAATATGTATTGCCACTTGGCTTTATGATGTCAGAGGATGTAGTTGATGCGTGGGATTACAAAGGGGCAGAGGATAAGATAGAGGCGCAGAATGAGCTGGCATATTTGCTGGGTGCAAAAGAGCCGATGCTGACGCAGATCCCTGCGGTTTCGGAGAACGGATTATCCACGATTTCGGTTCCAGAGGATGCCTATATCTTTGCAACGTATGGCAGGACAACGGTTGAGAACCTGACCGAAGAGATCAGTGATGGCAGAACGAAATCATTTTCAAAGGTATCACACGGCTATACGTTGGATCTTGGATATTGCAATGCAGGAGATACCATCCAAATAAAAAATACGATAAATCAGAGTCTTGCTCTAAAGGCGTACCGGCTTAACCTGAATGCACTTGCAGATGCATACGAGACACTGCAGCAACAGACCATGGAGCTGACCTCTTTTTCCGATACGAAGATCACAGGAAAGGTAAACGTAAAAGAAGCCGGAAGAATGATCTTTTCTATTGCAAATGATGATGGCTGGACCCTTTATGTGGACGGAGTAAAAACACAGCCACAGGTATTTGGAGAGGGATTTTTAAGTGTTTCCTTAGAAGAAGGAGAACATGAGATCTGTTTGAAATATGAGACTCCGGGATTTCGGATGGGACTTGGGATTTCACTCATCAGTATCGCAGTGTTTGCGATACTGATGTATGCAAAAAGACGTCGCTCGTTTTAATAGCCGTCTCCCTGACCCTGACGAAATCCGGTTTTCTGGATAATGGTGTCACTGTTTTTCTGTACGGTCTGTGACGGGGTATAGTTTTCATCGTCATACAAAAACTGGTGCAGCTTTGTGACATTGGATGCCAGATCACATGGGATGACGACATCTCCGACCGAATCGTAGGTATGGGTTGCCTTTTCAAATGGAAATCCGGTCGTCTCTCCCATATCATAGCTGAAGATCTTGGTGGCAAGTGAAATGATATCTGTGGTAGACAGGTTCGTTTCAATATCACCGAATACTTCATTGATCAATTTGTTTAAAGTGAGCAGATTGGATTTCTGAGCTTTGGCAACCATGGCAGAAAGCACGGCACGCTGACGTTCAGTTCGTTTGTAATCATTTCCACCGCCATAGCGGATCCTTGCAAAGGCACATGCCTGTACGCCGTCTAAGGTATAAGTACCACCGGAAGGCGGAACGACAGAGGAGTGACCGGTCAGTTCGTTGATCTCACGGATGTAGCCGGTCATCAGGCTTGCCTCATCATCTGTGATCGTCATTTCAATTCCACCCAATAAATCCACACATTCAACGATCGCATTAAAATCAACTGTAACATGGTCTGTGATATTTAAGTCCAGATTTGTGTTGAGCATGGAGATCGCCTGCTCTGGGCCACCCTTTGCGTAAGCAGCGTTGCATTTCTGGAATATACCGTCACCGGTGTCTAAATAGCTGTCACGGTAGACGGAAGCAATCTTGACATCATGTGTCTTGTTGTTGATGGCGGCGATCATGATCACATCACTGCGCCCCTGCATCAGATCTCCGTTGGAACGGTTGTCCAGACCAAACAGAGCAATGGTCTTGTAACCATCCATGATCTTCTGGGATTCATCGGAGATATCTTCGTTGATGGAGATATTGGAATTGTCCAGAGGAGCAGTGTTGATCTTCATAAATTTGGTGGCTGCGAATGCCAGTGCCGCAAGGATCAATAAGATCAGAAGCTCGATCACGAGCAGGGCAGCCTTGTTCTTTTTCTTTTTTCTATGACGTGAATTGGTTGCAGCTGTCATAAAATTCCTCCTTAATAAAATAGAAACTATGTAGAGTTTCTTGGAATGTACCATATGATAGGGCAGGACAGGAAAAAATACAATTAAAGTTTTCTTAAATTTTTTATATATTTTTTGGAAATTATGGATTGCAATTCCAATTAGGAATGATATAATTGAAAAAAATTAGAAAGCAAAGTGGGATGGCAGGAGGTAACATTACACATGAAAGAGAAACTCGAAAAGATGCGGATTGAGAAACGATTGAATTTCGGCTATCAGATCGTAATTGGACTGATGATCGCATCAGGCGTGATCGCACTGGTAGCAATCTGTCGGTTATATGGAACGACGAATCGCTACATTAACAAAGTTGCAAAAACAAATGTAGCAGTAAAAGAATGCCGGATCGATACGAATGTGGCGGCACGCAGTATCCGTGAGATGGCATTGAATGATGATACCTCTACCTATGCGGATTACCAGAGCAAGGTTTCCGAAAAACTGGAGGATGTGAACACACAGCTTCAGATCATCAAAGACTGCAATGTGATCGGGGATGACCTGTATCAGGAGTATGTAAATGCTCTGACCGAATGGGGCGAGATCGGTTATGCGATCACCGAGCAGATCGCAGCAGGACAGAAAGAAGAAGCAACCGAGCAGATCTTAACGGTCTGTGCACCTGCACTGGATAATCTGGTAAGCATTGCAAATAAGCTGGATACATATACAGCACAGGAAGAGGACAGTGCAGTGCTGCAGATGAAGATATTTGCAATGCTTGGTATTATAGTCGTGATCGCATTTGTGGTGATCGCAGTAATTGTAGCTGTTAAAATTGGAAAAGTCATTGTAGATTCTGTTCTGACACCGTTGGATGCAATTGATGCGGTTGCAGCAGAGCTTTCAGCCGGAAACCTGCACAGTACGATCGAATATCGTTCCGATGACGAGATCGGTGCACTGGCACACAGCCTGCGTAAATCCATTCGTATCTTAGGTTCCTATGTTGATGATATCGCACGCGCCATGAATGAATTTTCAAATGGCAACTTTGACGTAAAACCGGAAGTAGAATGGAAGGGAGATTTTGTTGGTATCTTAGATTCCATTATGCAGTTTGAAGCAAGTATGTCTGATACGGTAAAGGGCATCCGTAAGGCGTCTGATCAGGTATCCGGTGGAGCCGGACAGGTAGCAGAGAGTTCTACAGATCTTGCAGAGGGAGCTACCAATCAGGCAGCAGTTGTAGAAGAACTGACCGCAACCATCAACAGTGTGGCAGAGCGTGTTGCACAGAATGCAGAGCAGGCAAAAGAGATCAGTGGCAAAGTAGGACAGCTCGGCAATGAGATACTTGAAGGAAATAATAAGATGCAGGAGATGGTTCAGTCTATGAATGACATTAATGAAGCATCCCAGCAGATCAGTAATATCATTGCAACGATCAATGAGATCGCATCCCAGACGAACCTGCTTGCATTAAATGCTTCCATCGAGGCTGCCCGTGCAGGAGAGGCAGGAAAGGGATTTGCAGTCGTTGCAGATCAGGTAACGGTACTGGCAGAGCAGAGTGCAAATGCAGCAAAAGAATCAGCAACACTGATCGAACAATCCGTAAGAGCGGTAGAAAAAGGTATGACCATCGCAGATGAGACTGCAAACCGGCTTGCAGGTGTTGCGGATAATTCAAAGATTATTACAAAAGAGGTTGGCGGTATCGCAGAGGCATTGGATGAGCAGACTCATGCGATCCAGCAGATCAACGAGGGAGTGGAAAACATCAATGATGTGGTGCAGACCAATTCCGCTACTTCGGAGGAATGTGCAGCTGCCAGTCAGGAAATGAGTGGAGAGGCAGATGAACTGCGTAATCTCATCGGTAAATTTAAAGTAACAGGAGAATAGAGCAAAAGGTAAAAGTCCGGTCGGCTGTTTCGCTGGCCGGACTTTTTTTGCAACATGAATTGAAATTCCGCCTGTCATGTGCGATAATTAAGATAAGTGCGCAAAGAGTTGTTACTGGACTCTTTGTCCCCATAGAAAGAAAGGTAGTGACATTGTATGGCAGGAGAAGAAATTGAAATTTATGCCGAGCGTATGAATGACATCAAGATCCGTCCTTACGAGCATCATGCAAAGTATTACGAGACAGATCAGATGGGGATCATTCATCATTCCAACTATATTAAGTGGATGGAAGAGGCGAGAATGGATCTGATGGAACAGATCGGGCTCAGTTACAAGCAGATGGAAGAGATGGAGATCATAAGTCCTGTCTTATCCGTATCCTGTGAATATCACAGTATGGTACATTTTGATGACGTTGTCGTGATCGAACCAAAGATCGTGAAGTATAATGGCATCAAATTAGAGTTAGAATACCGTATGACTGATAAGAAGACAGGCGAACTGCGTACGACCGGAAAAAGCTCACATTGCTTTTTGACCCGTTCCGGCAGACCGATTTCACTGAAACGCTCCTATCCGGAGATCGATACAAAATTCTTTGAATACACAGACCTATAAACAAAAGACAGCAATGGAGGAAACTATGATACAGGAAAGATTAAAAGCATTACGCGAAGAGATGAAAAAACGCAACATCACCGTATACCTTGTCCCAACCTCAGACTTTCACGAGTCCGAGTATGTGGGCGAGCATTTTAAGGCGAGAAAATTCATCACCGGATTTACCGGATCAGCCGGTACGGCAGTCATCACACTGGAGGAAGCAGGACTCTGGACAGACGGACGTTACTTCGTTCAGGCGGAGAACCAGTTAAAAGGAAGCACCGTGACCCTTTACCGTATGGGTGAGGAAGGTGTTCCAACCACAGATGAGTTTATTGCAGACAAATTACAGGAGGGCGGATGCCTCGGATTTGACGGACGTGTGGTAAACGGCACCTGGGGAGCAAAATTAGAAAAGATCGCGGCAGAAAAACATGCCACATTATATGTAAAAGAAGATCTGGTCGATCTGATCTGGAAAGACCGTCCGGCATTGTCCAAAGAGCCGTTATTTATTTTAGAAGAAAAATATTCCGGCAAGAGCACAAAGAACAAACTGGCAGATTTGCGTGAGACAATGAAAAAAGAGGGAGCCGATACCCATATCTTAACCAGCCTTTATGATATTGCATGGCTGTTAAATATCCGTGGCGGCGATATCGCATATGTTCCGGTTATCTTATCCTATCTTGTAGTAACAAAGGACGAGTGCATCTGGTTTTTACAGGAAGAGGTCGTAACGCCGGAGATCCGTAGTTATTTGGACGAAAACCACATTACCACAAGACCATATGACGCGATCTATGAGTATGTACCACAGATCCCGGCAGAGGCTGTTGTACTGATGAATGCAGGAACTGTAAATTACCGGATCTGCAGCAGCTTAAAGAAAGAGATCAAAGTTGTGGATAAACCAAATCCAACCGAGTTGATGAAAGCCATCAAAAACAAGACTGAGGTGGATAACACCCGTATGGCACATGTCAAAGATGGTGTTGCATTTACCAAATTCATGTACTGGCTGAAAACCAACATCGGCAAGATCCCGATGACAGAGATCTCCGCATCCGATTATCTCGAGGAGAGAAGAAGAGAGCAGGACAACTTCATCGAATTAAGTTTTGATACGATCTGCGCTTATGGTCCGAATGCGGCAATGATGCACTATGCAGCAACACCGGAGACCGATACCGAGTTGAAACCGGAAGGATTTCTTCTGGTAGATTCCGGCGGACATTACTTTGAGGGAACAACCGATATTACAAGAACCATGGCACTTGGCCCGATCACGGATGAGATGAGAAAACATTTCACAACGGTCTGCCGTTCCAACTTAAATCTTGCACATGCGAAGTTTTTATATGGATGTACCGGATTAAATCTGGACATCTTATCCAGAGGACCACTCTGGGAGCTTGGCATTGATTACAAGTGCGGTACCGGACATGGTGTGGGTTATGTATTAAATGTCCATGAGGGACCAAACGGTTTCCGTTGGAGAGTCGTACCGGAACGCCATGACAATGGAGTATTGGAAGAGGGCATGATCACAACAGATGAACCGGGTGTATATCTGGAGGGCAAATACGGTATCCGTACCGAAAACGAGCTTGTCTGCCATAAAGCTGAGAAAAACGAGTATGGTCAGTTTATGGAATTTGAAAACATCACATACGCACCGATCGACCTGGATGCGATCGACCCGGATGAGATGACAGGCAGAGAAAAGAAATTATTAAATGATTATCATAAGATGGTATACGATACCATTTCTCCGTATATGACAGACGAAGAGAGAGAATGGCTGAAAGTATATACGAGAGCAATCTAAAAACAGAATGGAGACAGACATGGGCGAAAAGCTGGTATTGATCGATGGACACAGTATTTTAAACAGGGCATTTTTTGGTATCCCTGATCTGACAAATTCAGAGGGACTGCATACGAACGCAGTATATGGTTTCTTAAATATTATGTTTAAAATATTAGAGGAGGAACAGCCGGATTATTTAACGGTTGCCTTTGACGTGTCGGAACCTACCTTTCGCCACAAGATGTTTGCAGAGTACAAGGGAACCAGAAAGCCGATGGCAGAAGAACTGCGGCAGCAGGTTCCCCTGATGAAAGAAATGTTAAAGGCAATGGGCATTACGGTCGTGGAAAAAGGCGGATATGAGGCAGATGATATTTTAGGAACGATCGCCAAACAGAGCGAGGCAAAGGGACTGACCGTATCGGTAGTATCAGGAGACCGCGATCTGTTACAGCTTGCAACAGATCAGATCAAGATCCGTATTCCAAAGACCAAGCGCACCGGAACCGAGATCGAAGATTACAACACCAAAGAGGTGGTAGAAAAATATCAGGTGACACCGATCGAGTTTATCGATGTCAAGGCACTGATGGGTGATACCTCCGACAATATCCCGGGCGTACCGGGGATCGGAGAAAAGACAGCGACTGCGATCATTGCACAGTACGGCAGCATCGAAAATGCCTATGCGCATGTAGATGAGATCCGTCCGCCGAGAGCCAGCAAGAATTTAAAAGAAAATTATGAACTGGCACAGATGAGCAAAACACTTGCGACGATCGAGATCCATGCCGATATTCCTTATGAACTGGAACAGGCAAAGATCAACGGGATCGCTTCTTTGTATACAGAAGAGGCGTATCTGCTGTGTAAACGTCTGGAATTTAAAAATCTGTTGGGACGTTTTGAAGTCGATACGAAAAAGAGCCAGGAAACAGAACAGTTCCATAAGATAACTTCATCCGAAGAGGCAGAACAGTTCCTTGCATCCTTAAAGGGCAAGGCATGTGGATTTAAAGTTGTATCATCGGAAAAAGAAGAAAGATTATTGGGACTTGCAGTCTGTGTGGATGGAGCGGACACTGCATTTTTACAGATCGGAGAGAAACTGTCGCAGGACGGACTGCTTTCCCTGTTTTTAAACAGTGAGGCAGTCTCTTATGCAACGCTTGATCTGAAACCGCAGTTAAAACCGCTTGGACTGATCGAGAAAAAGAAATGCGGCAGTATTTCATTGGAAAACCTGTTTGACAATACGATCGCGGCTTACCTGTTAAATCCGATCAAAAACGAATATCCATATGAGGATATTGCAAAGGATTACTTAAGCCTGTTTATTCCATCACGGGCAGATCTGCTTGGAAAACAGACATATGAAGCTGCGTTGGCAGAGCAGGAAGAAGCGTTTTTAAACTGTGTCTGCTATCAGGCATATGTGGCGGCAGCGGCAAAAGAAAAGATGGAACAGCAGTTAAAAGAAACCGGAATGGATACGCTCTTTTCTACGATCGAGATGCCACTCGTCTTTACCCTTGCCGATATGGAAAACGAAGGCATTATCGCCTGTGGGGATGCCTTAAAAGAATACGGCGATAAGCTGGCAGTCCGGATCGCAGAACTGGAAACACAGATTCAGGAAGCAGCCGGAGAAGCGTTTAACATCAATTCTCCGAAACAGCTCGGTGTGATCTTATTTGAGAAACTGAAAATGCCGTATGCAAAGAAAACAAAGACCGGATATTCGACCGCGGCAGACGTCTTAGACCGTCTGGCACCGGAATTTCCGATCGTTGCAGATATCTTAGAATATCGTCAGCTGACCAAATTAAAATCGACTTACGCCGATGGACTTGTAACTTATATCAGAGAGGATGGCAGGATCCATACCTCCTTTAACCAGACGATCACGGCAACCGGCAGACTAAGCAGTACCGAGCCGAACTTACAGAACATTCCAATGCGGATCGAACTGGGAAGACTGATCCGTAAGGCATTTGTGCCAAAAGATGGCTTTGTTTTTCTGGATTCCGATTATTCCCAGATTGAGCTGCGTGTGCTGGCACATATGTCAGGGGATGAAAAACTGATCGAAGCTTATCAGCAGGCACAGGATATCCATCGGATCACGGCATCCCAGGTATTCCACATCCCGTTTGATGAGGTCACAGATCTGCAGAGAAGAAATGCAAAGGCAGTCAATTTCGGAATCGTTTACGGTATCAGTTCGTTTGGATTGAGCCAGGATCTTAGCATCAGCAAAAAAGAAGCAGCCGAATATATCGAGCGTTATTTTGAGACTTATCCAAAGATCAAGACATTTCTGGATGGGCTTGTGGAACAGGCAAAGCAGACCGGCTACGTGACGACGATGTTTGGCAGAAGACGTCCGGTACCGGAACTTTCCAGCAGCAACTTCATGCAGCGTTCGTTTGGAGAGCGTATCGCAATGAATTCCCCGATACAGGGAACGGCGGCGGATATCATCAAGATCGCGATGATCCGTGTGCATGACAGGCTGTTAGAAGAGGGATTGCAGTCCAGACTGATCCTTACCGTACACGATGAACTGTTGGTGGAGACAGCCAAAGAAGAAATTGAACAGGTAAAAGCCATCATGGAAGAGGAAATGCACCATGCGGCGGACCTTAAAGTGACACTGGAAGTAGATACACATGCGGGAAACAACTGGTATGAAGCAAAATAACATGGCAGAACCGGATGGGGAGGCTTGAGATGAAATTTATAGGGATCACAGGCGGTGTGGGTGCCGGCAAATCAGAGATTTTATCCTATTTAAAAAAACAGCAGAACATCCGCGTGATGTTGGCAGATGAGATCGCACATGAACTGATGGAAACGGGTACGGCATGCTATCAGACGATAAAAGACCATTTCCCGGGGGAGGACATTTACCTTCCGGGTGGTGGATTTGACCGAGGAAAACTGGCGGCGGTCATTTTTGCAGACGAAGAAAAGAGAACCCGGATGAATGAGATCGTGCACCCGGCAGTCAAAGAATATGTGAAAGAAGTCTGGAAACAGGAGCAGAAAAGGGGAGTACTTGATTTTCTTTTTCTGGAAGCAGCATTATTAATTGAAGAACATTATGATGAAATTTGTAACGAACTCTGGTATATTTATACCAGAGAGGATATCAGAAGGCAGCGACTCATCGCATCCAGAGGATATTCAGAGGAAAAAATCCGCCAGATCTTCGACAGTCAGCTAAGCGAGGAAGCATACCGCAGCCACTGCAGTCTGGTGATCGATAACAATGGAAGTGTGGAAGAGACAATTACGCAGTTAAAAGAGGCGTTAGGGAATAGAAAAAAGAAGTAGGAGAGACCGCAGATGAGCGATGCAGTTGGAATGGAACAATCTTTAGTATTTGGTCTTGATATCGGAACAAGAAACGTAGTCGGGACCGTAGGCTACAAAGACGAAGATAATTTTGTGGTAGTAGCCCAGCACATAATGGAGCACGATACGCGTGCAATGTTGGATGGACAGATTCATGACATTGGCAGGGTAGGACGCACCATCAAAAAAATGAAAGAAGTACTGGAAGCACAGATCGAAGTGCCGTTAAAAGAGGTCTGTATAGCAGCCGCTGGTCGTGTCTTAAAGACAGTGACCACCAATGTTGTGTTTGATTTCCCGGAGGAAACCGTTGTAACAGGCGAGGATATCCATACGTTAGATCTGCTTGGTATTGAAAAGGCACAGAATATTTTGCAGGAGATGAACGACACAAAGTACAAATTTTACTGCGTGGGCTATTCTGTTGTGAAGTATTTTCTGGATGACGAACCGTTTTCCAATATCGAATCACATAAGGCACAGCGGATCAGTGAGGACATTATCGTAACCTTCCTCCCAGAGGATGTTGTAGATGGACTTTATGCTGCGGTCGGACAGGCCGATTTAGCCGTTGCCAATCTGACATTGGAGCCTATTGCGGCGATTAATGTCGCCATTCCGGAGAGTTATCGTCTGTTAAATATCGCACTGGTCGATATCGGTGCGGGAACTTCCGATATTTCCATTACCAAGGACGGAAGTATCATTGCATACGGTATGATACCGCTGGCAGGAGATGAGCTGACCGAGCTGATCGTGCAGCATTATCTGGTCGATTTTAAAACCGCAGAGTATATCAAACTGCAGAGCAGTGTAGCGGATAAGATTACATACAAAGACATCATGCTGATCGAGCATACGATCACTGCAAAAGAGGTATGGGAGCTGACTGCACCGGTCGTAGAAAAGATGACATCCGAGGTAGCAGAGAAGATCAAAGAATTAAATGGCGGACAGACCGTCAGTGCAGCCTTTATCGTCGGTGGTGGCGGTAAGATACATGGTTACACCGAGATGCTTGCGGAACGACCGGATCTGCCAAACGAGCGTGTTGCCTTACGAGGAGAGGAAGTCTTACAGCAGGTCATCTTTGATCAGAAAGAAAAAGAGGCAGAAAAAGATCCATTGTTAGTTACCCCGATCGGTATCTGTCTGAATTATTACGAGCAGCGCAACGGCTTTATCATGGTACGTTTTAACGGAGAACGGTTGAAACTGTATGATAACAACAGCCTGACGATCGTGGATGCGGCATTGCAGGCAGGTTATCCAAATGATGATCTGTTCCCGAAACGTGGACCGGAACTTGAGTTCTTTGTCAATGGTGCAAAACGTATCGTGCGTGGCGAACCGGGGGAGTCGGCAGAGGTTTATATGAATGGAAGGATCACAAATATCAATTCTCCATTGGAACCAAACTCCGATATCATCATCGAGCCATCGACAGCGGGACCGGCAGCGGTCTGCACATTAGAGCAGTTAGAAGAATACAGCGCAGATACTGTGTCCTTTGTAGTCAATGGAAGTATCATCCGTTGCCCGAAATTCTTAGAGGTTAATGGCAAGTTAGAGATGCCATCCTATGAGATCCAGCCGGGCGATGAGATCGAGACCCGTAACTTCTATACGGTAGGACAGCTTGTGACTTTCATGGATGTGGAAGTCAGCAAAGAACATGTGATTCTGGTCAATAACCGTGAGGCAAATTTTGATACATTAATTTATGAGAACTTCACGATCGAATGGACGGTTATTTCTTATAAGTCATCTGCTTACATGCCACAGAACTTGACTCCGGCGGAAGAAGAACTGCCAGAGACACCAGAAAACAAGGCAGCCAGCGCAGAAGCAGCAGAGAAGATGGCGGCCGGAACTGAGGAAGCCAGCGCAGAAGCGACAGAGAACGCCGGAACGGGGACGGTGGCAACAGAGGAAGCCAGCGCAGAAGTGACAGAGATGGCAGCAACAGAAGTTGATGAGGCAGGAGCGACAGAGAACGCCGCAACTGTGACAGCCGATGCAGAGGAAAACAAAGCAGCTGGAACAGAAGCAGCTGGAACAGATGCTGCAGAGCAGGAAGCATCAGCTTCTTCTGATGAAACAGCAGAAAAACCAGCTGAAGAGAATTTGTTGGAGCAGGAGCCTGGAACTATCGGTATTCTGGTTTATATCAATGGCGAGCCGGTAAGACTTAGTGGAAAACCACGTTACATCTTTGTCGACATCTTTGATTTTTATCCGTTTGATCTGAAGGCATCCAACGGCAGAAGCATCATTACGAACCTGAATGGACAGAATGCGCAGTATTCCGCAGAATTAAAGGCGGGCGACCAGATCGAACTGGCATGGAAATAAAGCAAAACGGAATGGAGACAAAAGAATGGAATTGTGCAGTGTTGCCAGCGGCAGCAGCGGAAACTGTATCTGTATCGGAACCGATGACTGCCATGTGCTGATCGATGCCGGTATCAGTGGAAAAAGGATTGAAAACGGTCTGAATACCTTTGATCTGAAAACCGAAGAGATGCAGGCGATTTTAGTAACGCATGAACATATCGACCACATTGCAGGACTGGGCGTGATCGCAAGACGGTATGGACTACCGATCTATGCGACGGCAGGAACAATCGATGCAATCAAACATACCAAATCAGTTGGAAAGATCGACGATGCCCTGTTTTGTGAAATAAGACCGGGTGAGAATTTTGAAATCGGAGAACTTTCTATAGAACCGATCCCGATTTCCCACGATGCGGCAGAGCCGGTGGCATACAAAGTAAAAAACGGAACCAAAACAGCAGCTGTGATGACAGATCTTGGAATTTATGATGATCTGATCATCGAAAAGATGCAGCATCTGGATGCTCTTTTATTAGAAGCAAATCATGATGTGCATATGTTAGAGGTGGGCAGTTACCCGTATCCGTTAAAAAAACGAATCCTTGGGGAGCGGGGGCATTTATCCAATGAACTGTCCGGAAAACTGCTCGGTCAGGTATTACATGATAATTTCGGTACGGTCATGTTAGGGCATTTGAGCAAAGAGAATAATTACCCGGAACTCGCCTATGAGACGGTGCGTTTGGAAGTGACTCTCGGCGATAACCCTTATAAGGGAGATGACTTTCCAATGTATGTTGCCAAACGGGATGAGCCGTCGCCACGCATTGTATTTTAGCGTATTATAGAATTAAAGCTAGAAATTGCAGGGTAAGTGTGGTAAGATAATCGATAAAATAAAGATATAGCAGAACAGACAATACATAAAAAGGAGTGCGGATATGGAAAACACAGTTGACAAGACGATTATTACAGTAGTGGGAAAAGATACCGTAGGTATTATAGCAAAGGTTTGTACCTACCTTTCTGACAATGGGGTAAATGTCCTTGATATTTCCCAGACCATCGTTTCCGGTTACTTTAATATGATGATGATTGTAGATATGAATCAGGCAAAGAAATCATTTGCAGACTGTAAGAAAGATTTAGATGAGCTTGGCGAGCAGATTGGTGTATCCATCAAATGCCAGAAAGCCGAAATTTTCGAGAAAATGCACCGTATTTAGAGAGGGACTGGATTATGATTAACATTTTTGAGGTAAATGAAACCAATAACATGGTGGAACATGAGAATTTAGATGTCCGCACCATTACCATCGGCATCAGTCTTCTGGAATGTATTACGGATGATCTGAAACGGCTCAATGAAAATATTTATAACCGTATTACAACTGTTGCAAAAGATCTGGACCGCGTTGCGGGAGAGATCGAGACCGAGTATGGTATTCCAATCGTAAACCGCAGGATTTCCGTAACCCCGATCGCACTGGTTGGCGGAGCAGCCTGCAAGACCACAGAAGATTTCGCAACGATCGCAGACACGTTGGATCGTGCCGCAAAAGCAGTTGGTGCGAACCTGATCGGAGGATATTCTGCTCTTGTTTCCAAGGGAATGACAACTGCAGATGAACTTCTGATCCGTTCCATTCCGATCGCATTGTGCCGGACAGAGCGTGTGTGCAGTTCGGTCAACTTGGCTTCCACCAAGACCGGTATCAATATGGATGCGGTCAGATTGATGGGAGATATCCTGTTACAGGTAGCGGAAAATTCCAAAGACCGCGACTCCGTAGATTGTATGAAACTGGTTGTATTCTGCAATGCACCGGATGACAATCCATTTATGGCAGGAGCATTCCACGGTGTTACCGAAGCAGATGCGATCATCAATGTCGGCGTCAGCGGACCGGGTGTTGTAAAGACAGCATTGGAGAAAGTACGCGGAGAGAATTTTGAAGTACTCTGTGAGACGATCAAAAAGACAGCATTTAAAGTAACCAGAGTGGGACAGCTCGTAGCACAGGAAGCATCCAGACGTCTTGGCATCCCGTTTGGTATCATCGATCTGTCACTTGCACCGACACCGGCAGTAGGAGACAGTGTGGCTGATATCCTCTGTGAGATCGGATTGGAGTATGCAGGTGCACCGGGTACCACCGCAGCACTTGCCATGTTAAACGATCAGGTGAAAAAGGGTGGCGTGATGGCTTCCTCTTATGTCGGCGGATTAAGCGGCGCATTTATTCCGGTCAGCGAAGATCAGGGAATGATCGATGCGGTACAGGCAGGCGCGATCACATTGGAGAAATTAGAGGCAATGACCTGTGTCTGCTCCGTAGGACTTGATATGATCGCTATTCCGGGAGATACCAAGGCAACGACCATTTCCGGTATGATCGCAGATGAGATGGCACTTGGTATGGTGAACCAGAAGACAACTGCAGCCCGTCTGATCCCGGTGATCGGAAAGGGAGTGGGCGACACCGTAGAGTTCGGCGGTCTGTTCGGATATGCACCGATCATGCCGGTCAATAAGTATTCCTGCGATAACTTTATCAATCGTACCGGAAGAATACCGGCACCGATACACAGCTTTAAAAATTAATCAATTACGAGTGGTATGATAGCACCGCGGTAAAATACGAAGGTAGAAACGCCTTGGAGTGGAGGAAAACAATGGAAGGTTCAAAAAAATCAATCGGAAGTAAATTGCTCGGAGCACTGGGCATATTGTTTGTCATATTGATCGTATGGGAAGTGATCGTTCAGTCGCTGGTAAAATCAGGAGTGATCGGCGTTGTGATGTCTGTGATCCTGCTCAGTGTCGGTGTGTTTATCGTATTTGGACTGATCTTTTTCAGCATGCGTTCGTTGCTGGAGAGCATCAAACATCTGGTAGACGGAACAGAACCGTCTGAGGAGACCAAAGGGGTCAGGGAACGCGCGGACAAACTGGCAGAGCGTGAGGATGATCTTGGTGAATTTGTAAGAAATGTCCAGACATCGATCACATCGATTTCTACTGTAGTAGTCGGGATTAAAAATGCAACACAGGAACTTGGTGAAGTTTCCGATGAGTTTCAGGAGATCTTTGGAAATATGACAACAGCACTGGAACACACGGAGACTGAGGTCGATACCATTACAGGAAACACCATTTCCCAGGCGGACAGTACCGTTGATATGAAAGAGAAGATCGAAGCGATCGGAAGAACGATCGATGAAATCGCAGAAAATATCGATGCGTTAAGACAGAGTGCGGAAAACATGAAAGAAAGTAACCGCACGGCTGAGAACATTATGAATGAACTGGTTGAGATCAGCAAGGAGAGCGGTGTTGCGATCGAAAACGTCAGAGAGCAGACCAATCTTACCAATAAATCGGCACAGCAGATCCGTACTGCAACCGAGATCATTGCCGGCATTTCCAGCCAGACGAACCTGCTCGCATTAAATGCCAGCATTGAGGCAGCAAGAGCCGGTGAGCACGGAAAAGGATTTGCCGTTGTTGCAGAGGAGATCCGTACACTGGCAGACCAGTCAAGAGAGTCTACCGAGCAGATCAATAAGATCGTAAATGACCTGATCCAGAATTCAGATGTCAGCGTAGAGATCACAGAAAAAGTTTCCGAAGCATTTGTGAAACAGAACGAGAAGATCCAGAATACCGAGGAGATCTTTAAGGCATTAAATCAGGAGATTACCAATACCAGCGATGCAGTTGTAGGTATCGGTCAGGAAGTAGATGCACTTGATGACCACAAGAAAGTCATTGAAGACGGTATCGTATCTCTGACAGATATTGCAGAGCAGAATGCAGGAAGTGCAAAAGTTACCAAAGAAAATATGGATGGCTTACAGCAGGTAGTTGGAGATTGCAATCATGCAACCGAGCGTATTGTTTCTGTTTCAGAAGAGCTGGTCGGCTATATCAGCAAGCTGAATGGAAGCATCCGGGACAACAAAATATTATAAGAAAAGGTGAGGCGGCTGCATGGAGCAATCTGTGCAGCCGTTTTTGCGCTATAGGGAATACGTGTTACGTTAAAGTGCGTAAACAGCAGGGTGGCAAAAGATAGAAAATGCTATGGGCGCAGGAATGGAGATGGAATGATAGAACAGATCGTGATGGTGGAACATGCGGTGGAGACACTCGGGTATTTTTCGAGACAGCTTGCAGCCGAGTGGAAAGAGATGGGGATACCGGTTTATTTTGTGGATTATGACAGGCTGGTCGAGACGACAGAGGGCTTGTACCGCTTTTTAAAAAAAGGATATACGGCACTCTGCACCTTTAACTTTATCGGGATCTCCGGGGAAGAGATCTTTATCGAAGAAAATGGAAAGACCATATGGGAAAATTATGAGATGCCATGCTTCAATCTGATGGTGGATCATCCGCTGTATTATCACAGCAAGCTTGCTAACCCCCATCCGGGCTTAAGAGTATTTTGTGTGGACAGGGAACATGTCTCTTATATGAAACGGTTTTACCCGGAGGTGGAAGCAGCATTTTTACCGCTGGCGGGAAATGAGATCCTGTGTGAGACAGAGGAATCTGCGTACCCGATTCCCTATGAAAAGCGTGCATACGATATCGTTTTTACCGGAAATTATACGCCGGTGGAGCATCTTTATCGGGAGATCGACAGGCAGGGAGCGGAGTACCGTATGTTTTACTATGAGATTATGGAGGATATGAAAGCACATCCTGCTGTTTCCATTGATACGATGTTGGAAACGCATATCCGAAGGGATGTCGGGGAAGTGTCACCGGAGGAACTGCGGGCGGCGATCGCAGGGATGGTGTTTATTGATATCTGTATGCGGAGCTATTTCCGGGGCGAGATCATAAAGAGCCTTGTGGATGCAGAGATCCCGGTGCATGTCTTTGGCGCAAACTGGGAAAAACTCGATTGCAAAAAGAAAGCGTATCTGATCCCAAATGGCAGGGAAGTGGATTCAGTGACCTGTGTGAAAGCAATCGCGGATGCACGGATCTCGCTTAACATCATGCCGTGGTTTAAGGATGGGGCGCATGACAGGGTATTTACCGCAATGCTGCAGCATACGCTATCCCTGACCGATGACAGCAGGTATTTAAGAGAGATCGCATCGGATGGAAAAGAACTGGTCTATTATTCATTGGAGCAGAGAGAAAAGCTGCTGGAGCTTGTGCGGGATCTTCTGGCAAAACCGGAAACCTGTGCGCAGATCGCAGAAAACGGATATCAGCTTGCGGAGAGGGAGCACACCTGGAAACAGCGGGCGGAAGAACTTGTGATGAAATACAATATATTAATATAACTTATAAAATTAAGTAAATAAATTCATAACGCTAATAATTGTAAAAAGAAATGCAACATGATAAGATAGGGATACATAAAAACGTAAATTTGTGCACACGAAAGGAGTCAATCATGGAAATGATGTCTTTAAAAAACGAACTGTCAGGAAATGCCTATCCGGGAAGAGGAATCATCATCGGAAAATCCGCGGATGGCAAACATGCAGTGACCGCATATTTTATCATGGGACGCAGCGAGAACAGCAGAAACCGTGTTTTTGTTGAGGATGGAGAGGGCATCCGCACACAGGCGTTTGACCCGTCCAAATTAACAGATCCAAGCCTGATCATCTATGCGCCGGTTCGTGTGCTGGGAAATAAAACGATCGTAACCAACGGAGATCAGACCGATACGATTTATGAGCTGATGGACAAACAGCAGACTTTTGAGCAGGCACTGCGCACCAGAGAGTTTGAGCCAGATGCACCAAATTATACACCAAGGATTTCCGGTATCATGCACATTGAAAACGGAAAATTCAACTATGCCATGTCCATCTTAAAGAGTAACAATGGCAATCCGGATTCCTGCAACCGTTATACCTTTGCTTATGAAAATCCGGTAGCAGGAGAGGCACATTTCATCCATACTTATATGGGAGACGGCAATCCACTGCCAAGTTTTGAGGGAGAGCCGACCTGGGTAGGCATTGATGGCGACATCGACAGCTTTACCAAACTGGTATGGGAGAACTTAAACGAAGAAAACAAAGTGTCTCTGTTCGTGCGTTACATCGACATTGCAACCGGAACCTATGAGACCAGGATCATCAATAAAAATCAGCAGTAAGAGAAAGGCAAGGTAAGTTAGCGTGAAAGAATTAGAATTAAAATATGGCTGTAATCCAAATCAGAAACCATCCAGAATCTACATGGAAGAGGGCGAACTCCCAATCAAAGTATTATCTGGTAAACCGGGTTATATCAACTTTTTAGACGCATTTAACGGATGGCAGTTAGTCAGCGAATTAAAAAAAGCAACCGGACTTCCGGCTGCAACTTCATTCAAACATGTTTCTCCGGCAGGCGCAGCCGTAGGACTTCCACTCAGCGAAGTAGAGCGCAAGATCTACTGGGTGGATGATATGGATGTGGAATTTACCCCACTTGCCAATGCCTATATCCGTGCCAGAGGCGCAGACCGTATGTCTTCTTTCGGTGATTTCATTTCCCTTTCTGATGTCTGCGACAAAGAGACTGCGCTTGTCATCAAAAGAGAAGTATCCGACGGTGTGATCGCACCGGGCTATACCGATGAGGCACTTGCCATTTTAAAAGAAAAGAAAAAAGGAAATTACAATGTGATCCAGATTGATCCGTCTTATGTACCGGCTCCGATCGAGCACAAGGAAGTATTCGGAATTACCTTTGAGCAGGGAAGAAATGAGCTTGTCATCGACGAACATTTCTTTGACAATGTTGTGACCGAGCAGAAAGAGATCCCGGAATCCGCAAAAAGAGATCTTGCCATTGCAATGATCACCTTAAAGTATACCCAGTCCAATTCTGTCTGCTACGTAAAAGACGGACAGGCAATCGGTATCGGAGCAGGACAGCAGTCCAGGATCCACTGTACCAGACTGGCTGGTTCTAAGGCAGATAACTGGTGGTTGCGCCAGTGCCCGAAAGTATTAGAGCTTCCATTTAAAGAGGGCATCAAACGTGCAGACCGTGATAACGCGATCGATCTTTACATCGGAGAAGATTATATGGATGTGCTTGCAGATGGCGCATGGGAGAATATCTTTACCGAGAAGCCATCCGTATTTACCGCAGAGGAAAAACGTGCATGGCTGGATAAGAATACCAACGTAGCACTTGGTTCCGACGCGTTCTTCCCATTTGGCGATAACATCGAGCGTGCGAAGAGAAGTGGTGTGCGCTATGTGGCACAGCCGGGCGGTTCCATCCGTGATGACAATGTCATTGAGACCTGTAATAAATATGGAATGGCAATGGCATTTACCGGAATCCGTTTATTCCATCATTAAGAATGATCTTTCTGCTGTACTCACTGATGGAAACAGCGTTCTTTGAGCAGGTGGCTTTTACCTGCTCATAGAGATCGGCAGCAAAGAGATCTTTTTGCAACAGATCCAGTGCGGCAGTGCTGGAAACAGAGTCCGGTTGTTCGGATAACAGTTTTTTTGCATCAGAGAGTCTGGAGAGAAGCGGAATGGATGCCTTTTTCTTTAACTCCGATAAAAACGGAGTGGCATCTTTCCGGAACCCAAGCAGACGAAGATAAGGGATGTAGTCCGTTTCTTTTTGAACGAGGTACATCTCTTTTGTTATGTGCAAAATCGTATGGAGCAGGATACGGCTCATTCTGGTATAGGTGATGTCGCGGCTCTTGTTTAATTCGCAGAACTGGGTAAAAGAATGAAATTCATACCGGTTTTTGTAAATGCGGTTGGCAATATCCGGTGTGATATCATAGATCTGTTCCAGTTCCTCTTTTTCCATGGATAAGAGCTGATATCCGAGAATGGAAGAAAACGCATCTGCCGATAAAACAGGAGACGTTGCAAGATACTTCTGTAACAGGGCAAGTGCGCGCTCCGGCATCGTTCCGGCAAGACGCGAAAAATCCAGATCCGAGTCCGATAACAGAGCACGGATCGCAGTGGCAGAGGCAGTTGGGATGTCACTGCCTTTTTTTTCTCCATCCTGTGAGCCTGTCTGGATTCTGGTATCGTGATAGCCAGCACCTTCTCTTTTTAACGGATAAGGCGTGAGGGAAGAATGACGTCTTCGGATCGCTTTTAAATATTCGAAAGCCAGAATATTGTTTGGTGTATTTAAAAGAGGTTCCACAGAGGGATCCGGGAAATAGGCAAGGAGAGCTTTCGCCCTTGCAGCAGGAAATGTCATCCCCTCTTTTATATAGGAAGAAAGAAGTCTCTGATAGTCCTCCGGCTCCGTGGCAAAGAAATCTGCAATGGAAGAAAGCAGCGCAAGATCGGAAGTCTCCGCACCAAAACAGATCCCGTCGATACAGCCCATCTTATCAAACATCGTAACACCGGCCATCGCAAAATCTTCGGCAGAGGAAACTGCCCAGAGTGCCGGGAGTTCGAACACGATGTCGGCACCGCCGGAGAGAGCCATCGCGGTTCTGCAATATTTGTCTGCTGCGGCAGGCGCGCCCCTCTGGACAAAATCACCGCTCATGGCAACGACAACATAGTCGGCGTGGGTCTCTTCTTTTATTTTCCTGATCTGATAAGCATGTCCATTGTGAAATGGATTGTATTCTGCAATAATACCGATGGTCTTCATAAAATCATAGTTCCAATCTGAATGTTTTGCTATAGTATAACACATTTTTAAAGATCTTACCTGGAAGAATGTTTTTAAATGTTAAAAAAATAACGTTAAAAATATGTCAACCTGTTTTTGATTTAATACAAAGAAACTGGTATAAAATCCCTTGTTTCCCAAGTGCGGATGGCGTATACTTAAATTATATGGGCTGTGATACAAACAGCAGATGAAAAAGACTGCCGGAAAGAAAGGCAGAGCAATGGAGGATAATATGAACGTATTAGTAATTAACTGTGGTAGTTCTTCACTGAAGTATCAGTTAATCGATTCTGAGAGTGAAGCAGTATTAGCAAAAGGTCTTTGCGAGAGAATTGGAATTGACGGAAGATTAGTATACCAGAAAGCAGGATTAGATAAAGAGATTACAGAGGCAGATATGCCAACACACAAACAGGCAATCCAGATGGTACTTGATGCTCTGGTAAATCCTAAGACAGGAGCGATCGCAAGTCTTTCTGAAATCGATGCAGTTGGTCACCGTGTCGTACACGGTGGAGAAAAATTCGCTTCTTCTACCGTATTAACACCGGAAGTATTAAAAACAATCGAAGAGTGCAACGACTTAGCACCGTTACACAACCCGGCAAACCTGATCGGTATCAACGCATGTAAAGAATTAATGCCAAACGTACCGATGGTAGGTGTATTCGATACCGCATTCCATCAGACCATGCCGAAAAAAGCATATCTGTACGGACTTCCATATGAGTACTATGAGAAATACAAAGTAAGAAGATATGGTTTCCACGGAACCAGCCACAGCTTTGTATCCAAACGTACTGCAGAGTATCTCGGACTTGACTACAACGCATCCAAGATCATTGTTGCACACCTTGGAAATGGAGCTTCCATCAGTGCAGTAGAAAATGGAAAATGTGTAGATACTTCCATGGGCCTTACTCCATTAGAGGGACTTGTAATGGGAACACGTTCCGGTGACATCGATCCAGCAATCATGGAGTTCATTGCAAAGAAAGAAAATCTTGACATCGAAGGCGTGATGAACGTACTCAACAAGAAATCCGGAGTACAGGGATTATCCAGATTATCCAGCGACTTCCGTGACTTAGAGGCAGGATACAATGAGGGAAATGAACTTGCGATCAATGCGATCGAAGTATTCTCTTACCGCGTAGCAAAATACATCGGTTCTTATGTAGCAGCGATGAACGGTGTGGATGCCATCGCATTTACCGCAGGTATCGGTGAGAACACAGCACTGGTTCGTGGAAAAGTAATGTCATACCTTGGTTACCTTGGTATCCGCGAGAACGTTGCAGAGAACAAGGCAACACACGGAGAAGAGGCAGTGATCTCTACATCAGACTCTAATGTGAAGGTATGCGTGATCCCGACCAACGAGGAACTTGCGATCGCAAGAGAGACCGTTGCTCTGGTAAAATAAACAGAAAAGTCTTAAAAAGATGTTGACAAAATACGAACACCTATGTATAATTGATTAGGTGTGAAAAACCTCATTTCAGAGGTGCAATCCCGTAAGGGAAATTCCGTTCACGGAATAGGGAGAATGCTGTGATTATAGATATTTCAGACGTGATATCTTGTGAGAACAAGGAAATTACCAAAGAAGTTCAGATCGAGTTAAAGTCTTTTGTATCGAGATTAGGCGAGTTCCCAATTACAAAAGCGGCACCGATTGAGCTAAAGATCGCAAATCGTGAGAACAAGCAGCTGCTTGTGACAGGAGATGTGGATCTGACCGTATCAATTCCGTGCAGCCGTTGTCTGAAGGAGGTTCCGACAGACATCCGTTTTTCCATTGACAAGGAGTTAAAGTTAGAAAATTCCACACTCAATGATGAAGAAATGGAAGATGCCGACTACCTGATTGGATTACATCTGGATATAGATAAACTTGTCTATGGAGAGATTTTGGTGAACTGGCCGATGAAAGTTCTGTGCAAAGAAGATTGCAAAGGAATTTGTAAAGTCTGCGGACACAACCTCAATGAGGGAGACTGCGGATGCCAGAGAACAGAACTGGATCCAAGAATGGCAGCAATCCAAGATGTCTTTAACAAATTTAAGGAGGTGTAAGTAAATGTCAATTTGTCCAAAAAATAAATCTTCCAAAGGAAGAAGAGATAAAAGAAGAGCAAACTGGAAAATGACTGCTCCTGCATTAGTAAAATGCAGTAAATGTGGTGAGTTAATGATGCCTCATAGAGTATGCAAGAACTGTGGCTCTTACAACAAAAAAGAAATCATTGCTCAGGACTAATTACTGAGAAAAAAGCATCTGGGAGATAGAGATATCTTTCAGATGTTTTTTTACTTTCCAAGATTTTAAATATATGCAGGAAGAAAAAGGGGGATTTTTATGAGTGAATTTTTTAATATGGATAATAAACTGTTTCAGGGAATTGGAAAGATCGTAGACTGTATCTGGCTGAGTGTTTTATATATGGTATGCGCTATTCCGTTTGCGTTCACGGCGTATCTTGCCTATCAGACCGCATCGCTGATCTTCTGGCTGGTGTCCTGTATCACAGCGATACCGCTTGGCGTGGCAACGACAGCACTTTATTATACGGTAAACAAAGTGATCCGTCATGGACGTGGTTACATATGGAGTGAGTTTACCAGTTCCTTCCGCAGTAATTTCAAACAGTCTGCAGTTGTAACACTGATCTTATCCCTGTTGGCAGTCGTGCTTGCCGGAGACAGCTATATCATGTACCATTCTGCGAAAAACGGAGATAAAATAGGCGTCATCTACATTGTATTTATCATTTTCCTTGCATTTGAGGTTGCATGGGCACTTTATATTTTTCCGTATATGGCGCGCTTTGAGAACAAGACAAAACAGATGTTAAAAAATACAGCATATATCGCGATCGCCAACCTGCCAAGAACCATTATTTTGTTGGTCGTATTTGCAGGAATGGCACTGACCGCTTACATGTTCCCGGTGATCATGATCGTGATGCCGGCAGTCTTTATGTTGTTTGCAAACCTGATGTTGGAAAAAGTATTCCGTAAATACATGTCAGAAGAAGATCTGGCAGCGGAAGATGAGAGGAATCAGGAGTTCTATTCCTAAATTGTTGCTGACTTGAAAAAGTAAATTCCAGTGAAAAAGTAAATTCCACTGCTGTTTAGGGCATGCGGACGAAAAGTTGGACTGTGTAATGCCTGATATGTTATGAGGTACACACAAGAACAAATATCGATAGCACTTGTA